>NZ_JACVPG010000011.1:131093-250603 GCF_018882045.1 Polynucleobacter sp. Fuers-14
TGCGGGCAATATGACCTGATTTGCCGATTCCAGAAACTACGATTCTGCCTTTGCAGCCATGTAAAAGCTCAACCGCCAGGACGAGGGCATCAGCATTAGCGCCCTCAAGGCGATCACGCATAGTTTGCAGTGCAGCAGCCTCAATAGTGAGGGTGTCGCGCGCAAGCTTTAGGGTACGTTCACGAGTCTTAGCTATCATCAAGTAAGTATATGCCGTCAGTCCTTCAATTAACCCTCATTCTCCTGGCCTCGGGTGTGGCCGGAGTGGTTATTTTCCGCTATTTTGGCTTACCCCCCATTTTGGGCTATTTGGCCATTGGCGTGCTGATTGGGCCTAATGCCCTGGGCTTGGCGAATGATTCAGCCACAGTGAAGTATTTGGCTGAATTTGGCGTGGTTTTCTTGATGTTCTCGATTGGCTTGGAATTCAACCTGCATAAATTAAGGGCAATGCGATCGATCGTATTTGGCCTTGGTGGCAGCCAAGTCATTCTGACAATGCTTTTAGCAATCCCCGCCAGTTTGCTAATGAATTGGATTTATCCCATCTCTTGGCATGCTGCGATCGCCTTAGGTGGTGCGCTGGCAATGTCATCAACTGCAATTGTGACCAAGCTGATTTCTGATCGCGCTGAATTAGAGACAGAGCATGGTCGCAATGTCGTGGGTATTTTGTTATTCCAGGATTTAGCAGTGGTCTTCCTGTTGATCCTATTACCATCGCTCGGGAAAAATCCTTCCGATTTGTTCGTTGCGTTAACTGCAGCGTCTATCAAAATCACCATCGCCTTGGTATTGATTTTCTTCATTGGCCAAAGCTTGATGAGCCATTGGTTTAAGTTGGTTGCTAAATTGCGCTCACAAGAGTTGTTCATGCTCAATCTATTGTTGATTGTTTTGGGTATGGCGGCGCTTACCGAGCACTTTGGTTTGTCGCTAGCGCTTGGTGCGTTCTTAGCTGGCATGTTGATTTCTGAAACGCCTTACCGCCATCAAGTGGAAGAGGATATCAAGCCGTTTCGCGATGTTTTGCTCGGCCTCTTCTTTGTGACGATTGGCATGTTGCTCGATTTCAACGTCATTCGTGAGCAGTGGTTATTGGTTTTGGTTTTACTCGTTGGCCCACTCATCTTCAAGTTTGGCCTTATTGCTTTGCTATCACGGGGCTTTGGCTCTAGTCCTGGCATCTCTATTAGAACAGGCTTGTGCTTAGCTCAAGCAGGTGAATTCGGCTTTGTCTTGCTCAATCAAATTGATGGCCTGGATCTAATTGATCCCACCTTGAGTCAAGCAGTATTGGCAGCGATGTTGATCTCCATGTTCTGCGCACCATTTCTGATTGAATATAGCGATCGCATTGCGATGCGTTTTGCCAGTAACGAATGGTTGCTGCAATCGCTTGCATTAACTCGTGTTGCTTCCAAGAGTGTTCGTAATGAAAACCATGTGGTCATTTGTGGCTTCGGTCGTTCAGGTCAAAGTTTGGCCCGCATGCTTGATCAAGAAAAAATTCCATACATTGCTTTGGATTTAGATCCTGATCGCGTTAAAGAGGCTGCGGCTGCTGGAGATAATGTGGTTTATGGCGACGCTAGTCGTGAAAACTATTTAGTAGCTGCTGGCCTTTCAAGGGCAAAGGCGGTCGTGATTACTTATGCCGATACCGCAGCAAGTATGCGAGTCTTGCGTCAGGTAGAGCGCTTACGTCCTGGTATGACGGTATTGGTGCGTACTAGAGATGATGCGGATATCGCCAAGTTGCAGGCAGCTGGAGCTACTGAGGTCGTGCCCGAACTCATTGAAGGTAGCTTAATGATTGCCTCCCATGTTCTATTGATTATGGGTGTGCCAATGCGTAAGGTAGTACGACGCATCACAACAGCAAGGGAGGAGCGCTACAGCCTATTGAGGGGCTACTTCCGGGGATCTGCGGACGATGACTTTGGCTCCAATGAATCTTGGCGTTTACATGCCATTACGCTGCTACCCCAGTCAAAAGCGATTGGTAAAGCTTTAGGCGAGCTTGACCTAGAGAAAGAAGGCGTCAATGTTCAGGCAGTACGTCGCAAGGGTCGAAACGCAGATTATGTGAAGTTGGACCCCATTCCGGATCTCAGGCTTGAGGCCAACGACATTTTAGTGATCTCAGGCAATTCAGAGGCAACCGATTTGGCTGAAGCTAAATTACTCTGAGATCTTTTGACGTATTACTTTTTCTTTTTGCTGGCTACAGGAGTAGGCGCTTTGCGAGTTAGCAAAGGTGCTAAGTAATGACCTGTAAAACTCAATTCATTTTTCGCGACGTCTTCTGGTGTGCCGGTAGCAATGATTTGCCCACCACCGGCGCCGCCCTTAGGCCCTAAGTCAATAATCCAATCCGCAGTCTTAATCACATCAAGGTTGTGCTCAATGATGACAATCGTATTGCCTTGTTTCTTGAGTGTTTGAATCACAGTTAGCAACAACTGAATATCGTGGAAATGCAAACCAGTAGTTGGCTCATCCAAGATGTATAAGGTTCTGCCGGTGTCACGCTTGGAGAGTTCAAGGGAGAGTTTTACGCGTTGTGCTTCACCGCCGGATAAAGTAGTTGCACTTTGTCCAAGCTTCACATAGCCCAGGCCTACGTCCAGCAATGTTTTGAGTTTGCGCTTAACAACGGGTACCGCTTCAAAGAACTCATGGGCTTGTTCGATTGTCATCGAGAGTACTTCATGAATATTCTTACCCTTGTAGCGAATATCTAAAGTCTCACGGTTGTAGCGCTTGCCGTGACAAACGTCACAAGGAACATAGACATCTGGTAGGAAGTGCATCTCTACTTTGAGGACGCCATCACCCTCACAAGAATCACAGCGACCGCCCTTCACGTTAAAGGAGAAGCGACCTGCTTCATAGCCCCGTTCACGTGATGCAGGAACGCCTGCGAAGAGTTCTCTAATCGGGGTAAATAGTCCCGTGTAGGTAGCAGGGTTAGAGCGCGGCGTTCTACCAATCGGGGATTGGTCAACACTAATGACTTTATCGAAATGCTCTAAACCCTTCATTGCATCGTGCGCAGCAGGCTCTGCATTAGAACCATAGAGGTGCTGAGCAACTGCATGATGCAAGGTGTCGTTAATTAAGGTGGATTTACCAGAACCTGATACACCAGTCACGCAAGTTAACAAACCAACGGGAATCTTTGCATGAACAGATTGCAAGTTATTGCCGCGCGCACCAATGATTTCTAAAAAGCGATCATTTACAGGAATACGTTTTTCTGGAACCGCGATTGCTTCACGGCCGGCAAGGTAAGCGCCTGTTAAGGAATTTGGGTTTGCTTCTACTTCGGCAGGCGTGCCTTGAGCCACTACTTCACCACCATGAACACCAGCACCAGGACCGATATCAATAACCCAGTCAGAGGCGCGAATCATATCTTCATCATGCTCAACGACTAAAACACTATTGCCTAAATCACGCAGGTGCTTCAGGGTGCCAATCAGTCGATCGTTATCGCGTTGATGCAGGCCAATAGAGGGCTCATCCAATACATACATTACCCCCGTTAAGCCAGAGCCAATCTGGCTTGCAAGGCGAATGCGTTGGGCTTCTCCACCAGAAAGAGTGTCGGCACTACGCTCGAGGGAAAGGTAGTCCAAGCCTACGTCATTTAAGAAGCGCAAACGTGCGCCAATCTCTTTGACGATCTTGTCAGCGATTTCTCGTTTAGCGCCTTTGAGTTCCAGTGTTTCAAAATATTCTTTGGCCTCTTTGAGTGGTAGGGCACTAATTTCATAGATGGCACGCGATTGTTTCTTCTCACCCACTTTGACAAAGCGCGCTTCTTTGCGTAAACGGCTGCCGTTACATTCTGGGCAGGTTTGAACATTTTGATAGCGTGATAATTCTTCACGAACTGTCATGGAATCGGTTTCGCGATAGCGTCTTTCAAAGTTGGCAACAATGCCTTCGAAAGCGTGTTCGCGAATGCTGTTCTTACCACGCTCATTGATGTACTCGAAAGGAATAGTGACATCACCAGATCCCAAGAGAATCAGATCTTGCTGCTTTTTGTTGAGCGTCTCAAATGGCTTCTCCACATCAAAGCCGCCATGCTTAGCCAGGGTCTGAAGGAGTTTGAAGTAGAACTGATTGCGGCGATCCCAGCCTTTAATAGCGCCTGAAGCGAGCGATAAATCAGGGTGCGCAACGATACGCTTTGGATCAAAGAAGGATTGGTGTCCAAGTCCATCGCATGAAGGGCAGGCACCCATTGGGTTATTAAAGGAGAAGAGGCGCGGCTCTAATTCTTGTAAGGAGTATGAGCAAACTGGGCAAGCAAACTTGCTGGAGAAAATCATCTCTTTGCCAGTATCCATATCGACGATCATGGCTTTGCCATCCGCCAAACGCAAGGCTGTCTCAAAAGATTCTGCCAAACGTTGCTGAATATCGGGACGTACCTTGATGCGGTCAACCACCACTTCAATCGAATGCTTATCATTCTTTTTGAGAGTCGGTAATTGATCCACTTCAAAAATCTCGGCTTTCGCTACGTTTGCTGTGCCACCACCAGAGCGCACACGGAAGCGCACAAAGCCTTGTGCCTGCAGGTCTTGAAAGAGATCAACGAATTCACCTTTGCGTTCGCTGACGACGGGAGCCAAAATCATCAACTTCGTATCTTCAGGCATCGAGAGTACGGTATCTACCATTTGAGAAACACTTTGTGCTTCTAAAGGTAGATCATGGTCTGGGCAATGCGGCGTGCCTGCGCGGGCAAATAACAAACGCAAGTAATCATGAATTTCGGTGACGGTACCAACGGTCGAGCGGGGATTGTGGCTAGTGGCTTTTTGTTCAATCGATATCGCTGGAGACAGCCCTTCAATCGTATCGACATCTGGCTTTTCCATGAGTTGCAAAAACTGGCGGGCATAAGCTGAGAGAGATTCTACGTAGCGGCGTTGGCCTTCTGCATAAAGAGTGTCAAAAGCCAATGAGCTTTTGCCTGAGCCAGATAAGCCAGTAAGGACGACGAGTTTCTCTCTAGGGATGTCTAGATTGATGTTTTTGAGGTTGTGGGTGCGGGCACCGCGGATCTTGATTTCGTTATTCATGATTTTTTAGCGTAACTTGTTAATATAGCTCTTTCCCATGAATCCTTCTGAACTTCGCTCCACTCTGGCCTTAGCAGGCATATTTGGCCTCCGTATGCTGGGCCTATTCTTGCTATTGCCCATCTTTAGCCTCCATGCGCGTGGCTTGCCGGGTGGTGAGCACGCACTTTGGGTCGGCTTGACTCTCGGAATCTTTAATATTATTCAGGCCTGTTTTTACATCCCTTTAGGCCGTTTATCGGACCGAATTGGGCGTAAACCCGTTGTTTTATGGGGTCTATCCCTGTTTGTGGCCGGAGCCTTAATTTGTGCTGCCAAAGATGATTTGCTCTGGATTGCGATTGGCCGCGGGATTATGGGGGCTGGTGCCGTCTCAGCAGCGATTTCTGCCTGGGTAGCAGATTTGACTCGCGAGCAGGTGCGCACTCGAGCTATGGCATTGGTAGGCGGCAGTATTGCCCTTTCATTTGCGCTGTCCTTAGTCATTGCTGCACCGATTTATCGAGCGATTAGTCTGAGTGGAATTTTTATCGTTCTAGCAGTCTTGGGTGTGATTGCGATGTTTGTCACTTATTACGTTTTGCCAACGAGTGCGCCTGAAGCAAAAGTTCAACAGGCTTCATTGAAAGAAGTTTTCTTTCGTCCGGACTTGATGCGCTTGAATCTCGGTGTATTTGTATTACATGCAACTCAAGTTGCGATGTTCTTAGTAGTTCCTAGATTGTTAGTGCAGGCAGGATTACCACTTTCTTCACACTGGGAAATTTATCTTCCTGTCGTGCTACTGTCTTTTGTCTTCATGGCGCCCGCAATTATTTACGGCGAAAAGAAGCAGAAGTTAAGAACCATTTTGTTAGTCGCAATTGTTTTGTTGCTGGTTGCAGAATTGATTTTTACGCAAGCCAATTCAGTGTTGACGATTGCAACTGCATTGCTGGTTTATTTTGTAGGCTTCAATCTGCTCGAAGCCTTACAGCCTTCTTTGGTGTCTCGTTTTGCTAAAGAATCCAAGGGCACTGCATTAGGCGTTTACAACACTACGCAATCGATTGGTTTGTTCTCAGGGGCGGTCATTGGGGGTTATTTGATGGATAGCCATGGTGATTTATCGGTCTTTGCCATGGGCGCAGCACTCTTGGTTTGCTGGCTTATAATTGCTTGGTCGATGGGTGAAATGCCAACGAGAGCAACAGATTCTAAGGATGTAAGCACAACGACATAACCGCAGCTTCATTGATTAAATTAAAGCGAGCAGTTTATTTTTTAGCAGTAATAACAGTAGTATTTTTCTTCGGGAGACAACATGGCTTCGGTAAATAAGGTCATCATCGTAGGTAACGTAGGACGTGATCCAGAGACGCGTTACATGCCAAGCGGCGACGCAGTGACAAACATCTCAGTAGCAACATCTGATCGCTACAAAGACAAACAAACTAACGAAATGAAAGAAACCACAGAATGGCACCGTGTTGCATTCTTTGGCAAGCTTGCAGAAATCGCTGGTCAGTACCTCAAAAAAGGTTCACAGGTTTATGTTGAAGGTCGTTTGCGTACACGCAAATGGACTGACGCTAGTGGCCAAGAAAAGTATTCCACAGAAATCGTTGCAGAAACAATGCAAATGCTTGGTGGCAAGCCAGTAGGCGGAAGCGGTGATGGCGGCGAGAGCTACAGCCGTTCAAAGCCGGCTGAGCAGTCTGCCCCAGCACCATCAAACGCTGCATCATTGGGTGCAATGGACGACGATATTCCGTTTTGATAATTTCAGAATGCCTAGTAAGTAGTTTTTACTAAAAATCAAGAAAACCCCAATTAGTTATTGGGGTTTTCTTTTATGTAATCAGGATTCTTGGGTGCATGTAAATCTAACATTCACTATTGACCTTAAAATAACCATATGAATATCAGAGGAATAAGGCAGTTAGTATTTTTGCTATGCACAGTAGTGCTTGCGGCCATCATGCCTAGCTTATCTTATGGTGCCCCCTTCTTCTTTCCGGATATGAATCCTTCCTTTGTTAAAGGAGATTCCCCCGAATGGTTGCAAGAAGGCCGGGGCAATGACGGCTACCTAACAATTACTTCTGAAGTGATTCCAGTTAATACATGCACGCAGATGGCTAGTCGTAGTTTCTGGGGATCGGATAAAACTCAGCTTGTTCTATCGGTTGTTACCTATGGGTTTAAGAGTAAGCTTGATAAAGTAGACATTCCAATTGGGACTTTTGATGGTAGAGATAGTGGCTCTGAGTGCTCTTCTCTGAGCACTACACCATTGCAGATAGTGCCAATCACCAGTCTTGGTGCTTACTCAGTATTTAATCCAGGAAATCTATCTTTGGTCCTGAATGTCAGAAGCTCGAATGATTCCAATCAAGACTTTGTGGGTTCTGCAAAATTACTTCTCGGCGCAGCGGCAATGGTGGCAACAGGCGGATCAGCAGCGGCGATTGGGGGTATTTCAGCGACTGTTGGTAATTCAGTGATGAGCGATACCCAGAAAAAAGCCAATAGTCTTTTGCAGGGAATGATTGATGCAAAAGTGCCCGTGACATTTAGCTGGTCAGAGTTGCGTCGAGGAATTAGCGCAGTGCAAATCCCTGTATACAAGATTGATCAAAGCGTAAGTAGTCTGACGGATAAACAAATTCAGCAACTACAAAAAGATCCCAAAGCAGATAAGCAATTAATGTTTACAGTGAAGTTAGAGGTTCAATACTTCAGAAGCATCTTCTATCCAACCGTGGCGAACATTGTGGATTTGGCTACCCGTGAAAACCTGTCATCAGATTATATTTTAAATTTCCAGGTGCCTGGTTCTAGTCAAAACTTTATGCAACTCTTAAATAGTTCAGCGCCAAGTCTTTTGCAGCAAGTGACAAAAGTGGAGGGGGCCGATCTCACTCGCGCCTGCTCCATTGCCTTATCGAAATTGAAGTCAGCAGGTCTTGATGACGTTGACAGTGCAATTGTGATGAAGTCATTTATTGATGAGGCAAAAGGGGATGCAGGCTGGTACTTGAACCCAGCTTTAGTGAAAAGCTGCTTTTCTCAGGCCCCAAGTATTCATACAAATCTGGAAAAGATATATGGCAAGCCCGCACAAGTAAGCATCCAGACTACGACGCCTTAAGTTTTGACTTATTGACGTGCGTGTCGAATGTTTTCTGGCCAAGGGGAGTTGTAGTCTGTGCGGAATGGATTGATATCTAAGCCGCCGCGTCTTGTGTAGCGCGCATAGACAGATAGTTTCTCTGGTTTGCACTGACGCTTGATGTCAGTAAAGATGGTTTCCACGCAATGCTCGTGGAACTCACCTAACTGCCTAAAGCCAATGAGATAGCGTAATAAACCCTCTTCAAGGATCGGCCTGCCTTGGTAACGAATTTGCACGCTCGCCCAGTCTGGTTGACCGGTAACTGGGCAATTGGATTTAAGGAGATGCGAGACAAGACACTGCTCTATTGGACCAAATGATTCATTGACGCCAAGTAGGCCTGGGTCTGCGGGTAGGTTTGGGTCTACTTCAATATCTAATCTGTCCATCAAAATGCCACCCATTTCTTGCATCCCTTTTTTTGAGACTGCCTCTGTTAGGTTGATGCGGGTGGTGATCTTGCTGCCAGCAACTGCAGATAAGTCAGTAATGAGTCGCTCTTTAACTTCATTCTCATCCTCAAAGCGTGCGCTGTTAAGACTGTTGAGATAAAGCTTGAAAGATTTAGACTCAATCATGTTTGGTGAGTCCGCAGGAATCTGAAACTCTGCCAAAGCAATCTGCGGTTTACCTTTTGGATTAAGCCAGCTTAGTTCAAAAGCATTCCAAATATCAACACCGACAAAGGGTAAGTCTTGCCCTTCTTTAAGGCCTAGCTTTTTTCTGTTCTCAGATCTGGGGATGGGAAACAGCACACTCGGATCATATTGGTCTGGGTATTGCGTTGATTGTCCGAGGGGGATTGTTGCCATGAATGACTTTATTTCTTTTCGTTTTGATTCGGGATATTTTTAGCTTTTAGGCTTGTTCGAGACGCCGGATACAACATGGCCTGTGGGCGCTACAGAGGCTGCTGATTGGCAGTGACCCGTTTGATCATCAAAGAAAAAGTCTGGTTCGAATTCTCGTAAGAACTCGCTCTTCGAGAGGCCGCCTAAGAACATCGCTTCATCTACATCAATGCCCCACGCCATCAGTGTACGAATAGCTCGTTCATGGGCAGGTGCAGAGCGTGCTGTAACTAATGCTGTCCGAATGCGCATACCGTTTTCACTAGTGGAGCGTTGCAGTCTGTGTAGGGCTTCTAGCAAAGGTTTGAATGGGCCGGGAGGCAAGGGAATATCGACCTTCTTACTTTCGTGATCCACAAAGGCTTCAAGACCTTTTTTCTGGAAGACTTGTTCGGCTTCATCGGAGAAAAGAACTGCGTCTCCGTCAAACGCGATGCGGATTTCATTAGGATGGGACTCGGCGGTTTTGCTGGACTCTGGATACACACGAGCGGCAGGAAAGCCTGCATCAATCGTTGCTCGCACATCATCTTCATTTGCAGACAAGAAGAGATTGGCATGTAGGGAGCGCAAGTAATGATACGGAGGCCTACCTCTTGTAAATACGCCACGCTCAAGATGTAGACCATGATGCTCGGCTGAACGGAATACACGCAGACCGCTGACCGGATCGTTGCGAGAAAGAATGACCACTTCGACACGTTGCTCACCCTCATCATTAAAAGCGAGGAGTTTCTTGACCAAGGGGAATGCCACCCCTTTTTGAGCGGCCTCACTGAGGCGCTCTAACTGCAACTTCATATAAGCGCTGTCATCGGTTGACTCGAAGATGCGATTTTCTTCCTCGAAATCAAACAGGGCGCGCGAAGAGATCGCGACGACGAGTTTTCCGGTGAGTGTGTATGACATTTGAGATTGGACTTATTTCAGGAACAGGCGATAGGCGGGATTGTTAGTCTCATCCCAGTGTGGATAGCCTAGGGTTGCCAAGAAGCTTTGGAATTTCTTCTGCTCATTTTTCGGTACTTGAATACCAATCAGAATGCGGCCATAGTCGGCTCCGTGATTGCGATAGTGGAACAAACTGATATTCCAGTTAGGGGCCATGCTGGTTAAGAACTTCATCAAAGCACCTGGGCGCTCTGGGAACTCAAAGCGATAGAGCAATTCATCTTTAGCCAGTGCAGAATGCCCGCCAACCATATGACGTAAATGCGATTTTGCTAGCTCATCATGCGTGAGATCAATCGTTGCAAACTTGGCTTTGCGGAAATGCTTTGCAATCGCTTCGCTGTCACCGGATTTTTGTGTGCTGATGCCAACAAAAATATGGGCTTCACTTTGATCGCCAATACGATAGTTAAATTCAGTCACGTTACGTTTGCCGAGTAATTCGCAGAAGCGTTTAAAGGAGCCACGTTCTTCAGGAATAGTGACTGCAAATACTGCTTCGCGGAACTCACCAACGTCTGCGCGCTCAGCCACAAAGCGTAGGCGACTAAAGTTCATGTTGGCCCCGCAAGCCACAGCCACTAAGGTTTTCTTCTTGATACGTTTTTTCTCGACATACTTCTTCATGCCCGCAATGGCGAGTGCACCAGCAGGCTCAAGAATGCTGCGGGTGTCGGTAAACACATCATTGATAGCTGCACAGATTTCATCTGTATCGACAGTGACGATTTCGTCCACTACTTTCTTGCAGATACGAAATGTTTCTTTGCCAACCAATTTCACAGCAGTACCATCAGAAAACAAACCAACATCTTTCAACTCAATCCGTTTATTCGCTTTGAGTGATTGATTCATGGCATCAGAGTCAGAGGCTTGAACGCCGATCACTTTTGTTTTAGGGCTAACGGCTTTGATGTATTCACCAATACCGGAGATCAGGCCGCCGCCACCTATCGCGACAAAGACTGCATCAATCGGCTTTTCGTATTGAGTAAAAATTTCGTGGGCAATCGTTCCTTGACCCGCAATGACATCTGGATCATCAAAAGGGTGGACAAAAGTTAAGCCCCGTTTTTTGCCGAGAATCTCAGAATGTTTAAAGGCATCGTTATAGGATTCACCATGAAGGATGATTTCTACCCAGGATCCGCCTCTGGCCTTGACTGCATCAATTTTGACGCTAGGGGTCGTGACCGGCATCACGATGACGGCTTTGCACTTCATTTTGGCGGCCGAAAGGGCTACACCTTGGGCATGATTGCCTGCAGAAGCTGTAATAACCCCGCGTTTTAGGGCTTCTGGGGGTAAATGGGTCATTTTGTTGTAGGCGCCACGGAGTTTGAAGGAGAAAACCGGCTGGTTATCTTCTCTTTTGAGTAAGACCTGGTTGCCCAAACGCTTAGTCAGTTCTGGGGCGAGCTGAAGTTCGGTTTCTCTGGCTACGTCATAGACGCGAGCCGATAAAATTTTCTTTAAATAGTTCGTTGCCATCCGATGAGCGTACCACGGATGGCTCCTAAGCCCTTAGATTTGCAAGGGTTTATCCCTTTGGGGAGCAACTTTCTCGGAATCCTGCCACTATCAGGTTCACTCAATTAAAATGCTTATTTATCAAATATGTCGCTATGAACGCACCATTAGCTTTGAACCAGTTGTTGGATGCTGAGGCGGGCTCCCCCCGTCTTCGCGAAATTCCCTACAACTACACCTCCTTTTCTGATCGAGAGATTGTGATTCGCCTATTGGGCGAGGAGTCATGGCATGTTCTCAACAACTTGCGTGGCGTTCGCCGTACAGGTCGTTCCGCTCGCATGCTGTTTGAAATTCTGGGTGATATTTGGGTAGTTCAGCGCAACCCTTTCTTACAAGATGATTTGCTGGACAGCCCCAATCGCCGCAAACAATTAATTGATGCGCTCTGGCATCGCTTGGGCGAAGTCAAGAAGCGTAATAGTGGTGATTCTGCTGACCAAGTGGAAATTCTATTAAGTGCCGCTTATCGCGCAATCGAAAATTTCGAAAACGGATTTAAAGAAGTTGAAGTGATTCGTAAGCGTGCCCGTAAGGAGTTAGGCCGCCACACTGCTGCAGACAATATTTGTTTTGATGGTGTGTCTCGCGCCGCTCACGTTACGGATGCAACAGACTGGCGTGTTGAGTTTCCGCTGGTTGTTCTAAAGCCTGATTACGAATCAGAGATTCCCGGTTTAGTTAAAGCTTGTATTGAATTAGGTCTCACGATCATTCCTCGTGGAGGTGGTACTGGTTATACCGGTGGCGCTATTCCGCTGTATGCAATGTCGGCAGTCATTAACACTGAGAAGTTGCAAGATATTGACGGTGTAAAAGCTAAAAAACTACCAGGCTTAGATCGCGAAGTATCTACCATCTTTACTGGCGCAGGCGTTGTGACCCGTCGCGTATCTGATGCTGCAGAGCATGCTGGTCTTGTGTTTGCGGTTGATCCTACTTCTGCCGATGCAAGCTGCATTGGCGGCAATATTGCCATGAATGCTGGTGGTAAAAAGGCGGTTCTTTGGGGAACAGCTTTAGATAATCTGGCTAGCTGGCGCATGGTGGATCCGCAAGGCAATTGGTTGGATGTCGAGCGTCTTGAACACAATATGGGCAAGATCCATGACGTGGCAACGGTCCGTTTTCAGCTCACTTGGTCTGATGGCAATAGCGAGCCAGGTCAGCGCATTCTAAAAACAGAATTATTAGAAGTTGAAGGCAGACGTTTCCGCAAAGAAGGTTTAGGTAAAGACGTTACTGATAAATTTTTATCAGGTTTACCTGGTGTGCAAAAAGAAGGTTGTGATGGTTTGATTACTAGCGCAACTTGGGTATTGCATCGCATGCCTAAATTTATGCGCACGGTTTGCTTGGAGTTTTTTGGTCAAGCGCGAGAAGCGATCCCCAGTATTGTGGAGATCAAAGCATACTTAGATGGCTTAAGCAAGCAAGGTGGCCCAATCTTGGCCGGTCTCGAGCACTTGGACGATCGCTATTTAAGAGCGGTGGGTTATTCAACTAAATCAAAGCGCAATAGCTTGCCGAAGATGGTATTGATTGGCGATATTGCTGGCGATGATGAAGAAGCCGTTGCTGCAGCTACTAGTGAAGTAGTGCGGATGGCGAACTTACGTGTTGGCGAAGGTTTTGTTGCAGTCAGCGCTGAGGCTCGTAAGAAGTTCTGGCTCGATCGTGCCCGCACAGCTGCGATTGCCCGTCATACCAATGCTTTCAAGATTAATGAAGACGTCGTGATTCCTTTGCCACGTATGGGTGAGTACACCGACGGTATCGATCGCATCAATATTGAGCTCTCTCTCAAGAACAAGTTGCAAGTACTCGATGGTCTTGAGACTTTCTTGAAAAAGAGCGCATTACCGCTAGGTAAGAGTGATGCTGAGTATGAGATCCCTACAGCAGAAATCTTGGGAGATCGTGTTCAGCAAGCCTTAGAGCTTATTGCCAAGGTCCGTGGGCGTTGGGCTGAGTGGCTCATTGAGATGGACTCTTATTTTCCGCGACTGCAGGATTACAGTCTGCGCGCTTCATGGAAAGAGGAAGTGCGCTCAGAGTTGCGCATCATTTTTGGTGGTTTGGCATTTGAGCAGATTCTGGCCGAGCTAGAAGCAATTCACAAAAACGTGTTGCGTAAGCGCGTATTCGTCGCGTTGCACATGCATGCTGGCGATGGCAACGTTCATACCAATATCCCGGTGAACTCGGATGACTACGAGATGTTGCAAGATGCGCATCGCGCCGTAGATCGGATCATGAAATTAGCCCGCTCATTAGACGGTGTGATTTCTGGTGAGCATGGTATTGGTATTACTAAATTAGAGTATTTAACAGAAGCTGAACTCAAAGATTTCCGCAGCTATAAGAATCGCGTTGATCCAGAAGGCCGCTTTAATAAAGGCAAGTTGATGCCACATGCTGATCTGAGCATAGCCTACACGCCTAGCTTTGGTTTGATGGGCCATGAGTCAATCATCATGCAGCAAAGCGATATTGGTGCTATTGCTGATAGCGTAAAAGATTGTTTACGTTGCGGCAAATGTAAACCTGTTTGCTCAACCCATGTACCACGTGCAAACCTGCTTTATAGCCCACGCGACAAAATCCTCGCAACATCACTTTTGATTGAAGCCTTCCTATATGAAGAGCAAACTCGACGTGGTGTTTCGATTCGCCATTGGGAAATGTTTGATGATGTCGCAGCGCATTGCACGGTTTGCCATAAGTGCTTAACTCCATGTCCGGTCAATATCGACTTTGGCGACGTGACCATGAACATGCGTAATCTTTTGCGTAAGATGGGACAGCAGCGCTTTAATCCTGGGACAGCAGCATCCATGTTCTTCTTGAATGCCACCAGCCCAGAATCGATTAATCTTGCTCGCAAGACGATGATCGGTTGGGGTTATAAGTTGCAACGCCTGGGTAATGATGTCTTACGGAAGTTTGCGAAAAAACAAACTGCCCATCCGCCTGCAACAGTAGGAAAGCCGAGCGTTAAAGAGCAGGTGATCTTTTTTGTAAATAAGAAGATGCCTGGCAATCTACCCAAGAAAACGGCGCGTGCTTTGTTGGATATTGAGGATGCGAACTACGTTCCAATTATTCGTGATCCTAAGACAACTTCTGCAGATACTGAGGCGGTGTTCTACTTCCCGGGTTGCGGATCTGAGCGCTTGTTCTCTCAGGTTGGTTTGGCTACTCAGGCGATGTTGTGGAATGTAGGTGTTCAAACGGTTCTGCCACCAGGCTATCTCTGTTGCGGCTACCCACAGCGTGGTAATGGCGACTTTGATAAAGCAGAGAAGATGATCACGGATAACCGTGTGTTATTCCATCGTGTTGCCAATACCCTCAATTACTTGGATATCAAGACCGTGGTTGTTTCTTGTGGCACTTGTTATGACCAGTTAGCTGGCTACCAGTTCGAACAGATTTTCCCTGGCTGCCGCATTATTGATATTCATGAGTTCTTGGCAGAGAAGGGCGTTAAGCTCTCTGGCGTAACGGGTGTGAAGTATATGTATCACGATCCTTGCCACTCTCCAATGAAGTTACAAGACCCTTTGAAGACGGTGAATGAGTTAATTCAACTCGAAGATGGTAAGGCGATTGCGAAGAATGATCGTTGCTGCGGTGAATCTGGCACATTAGCCGTCACACGTCCTGATATTTCTACTCAAGTGCGTTTCCGCAAACAGATTGAGATGGAAAAAGCGGCGACTGAATTGCGCAAAGATGATTTCACTGGCGAAGTCAAAGTGTTAACTAGTTGCCCATCATGCTTACAAGGTCTGACACGTTTTGATGCAGATAGCGACACTACAGCCGATTACATTGTTGTTGAAATGGCTCAGAAGCTACTTGGTAAAGACTGGATGCAGGACTATGTAGCAAAGGCTAACCAAGGTGGTATTGAGAGGGTCCTCGTTTAATGATTCCGAGCAATATCGTTGTACATCAGCAATCCAAGGTCTTGGAGCTCTCTTATGAGGGTGACAAGACTTATCGCCTGCCTTTTGAATTGTTAAGGGTTTTATCTCCTTCCGCCGAAGTTCAGGGCCATGGGCCTGGGCAGGAAACATTGCAGACGGGTAAGCGTGATGTTTTGATCGCCAATATTGAACCTGTTGGGCACTATGCACTCAAGCCCAGCTTTTCGGATGGGCATGACTCTGGCTTGTTTACCTGGGATTACTTATTGTTTCTGTGTGAGAACCAGGAGCAGTTATGGAAAGAGCATTTAGATAAATTGGCCGCTGCTGGCTTAGACCGCGATACACCGATGACACAAGCAGGCAGTGCATCAGGCCATTCTTGTGGAAGTCACTAATGAGTAAAACGCACTTCGGGTATCAAAGTGTTGATGAAGCTGAAAAAGCCGGCAAGGTTGCCGAGGTTTTTCATTCGGTAGCCAGCAAGTACGACGTTATGAATGACCTGATGTCATTCGGCCTGCATCGTGTTTGGAAAAAAGTGACGATTGCTCGTGCAAATGTTCGTCCTGGCCAAAAGATCTTGGACATTGCTGGCGGTACTGGCGATCTCGCCGCGGCTTTCGCAAAAGCGGCTGATTGGGGACGCAACCCAGATGCTCAAGTTTGGTTAAGTGATATCAATGCTTCTATGTTGGGTGTGGGGCGTGACCGCCTATTGGATCGCGGTATGGCTTTGCCTTGCGTTCAGTTTGATGCCGAAAAAATTCCTTTTCCGAATAATCATTTTGACGTGGTGACCGTTGCCTTTGGTTTGCGTAACATGACACATAAAGAGATCGCTTTAGGTGAAATGTGCCGTGTGATCAAACCTGGTGGCCGTGTTTTGGTATTGGAGTTCTCTAAGCCTGATGCCTTTTTGCAACCCGTATATGACACTTATTCATTTAAGGTTTTGCCTTGGTTGGGTGAGAAGATTGCACAAGATTCAGAAAGCTATCGCTATTTAGCTGAATCGATTCGCATGCATCCCGATGCAGAAACCCTTAAAGAAATGATGTTGGGGGTTGGTTTTGATGAAGTGGAAACCCACAGGATGACTGGGGGTATCGTTGCCTTACATATTGGTATTAAATACTAATAGTCGTATAGTTTTTAAAGTCTTAAAAACTAAAGAAGTTGAGTAGTTATCAGAAGGGGTAAATCTAAAAATGAATAAACATTTTTTTAAAGCAGTTCTCTTGAGCTTTACTTTGATCATTGCAATGGTTGGTCAGGTTGATGCTGCTCGCTTAGGTGGCGGAAGAAGTCTTGGACGCGCGCCAAGTGCACCAATGCAACGTCAGACTGCTCCTGTGCAAAAGCCAGTTCAGCAAGCACAGCCGACTTCCCCATCCCCCGCCCCTCAAGCACCTGCGCCTAGTCGTTTTGGTGGCATGGGTGGTATTTTGGGTGGCTTAGCTGCGGGCCTGGGAATTGGTTACCTCTTATCGCATTTTGGTTTAGGTGAAGCAGCCTCTTCATTAATTACTGGTTTGCTGATCGCAATGTTGGCTGGCTTTGTCATTATGTTTGTGATTCGTAGATTATTGCCAGCGATGTCTGGTGCTGGTCAAAACTCAAATGCGCCATCACAAGGCATGCAGCGCAATAGCGTTGAGATGCCCAGACAAGAACCTGCATTCACTCCTGCTGCAAATGCATTCGGTGGGGTGAGTGCAGAGCCTGAGGTATTTCAGTCAACCTTGCCCCCTGGTTTCGATCAGCAAACATTTTTGGAAAATGCAAAACAATATTTTGTCACTTTGCAAAAAGCTTGGGACCAAGGTGATCTTGCATCCTTACGTGAATTTACAACTCCCGATATGTTTGCCACGATTCAGCAAGATTTAGCTGGTAGAACTGATGGCAGCAATCAAACAGATGTCGTGACTATTAATGCTCAGCTCTTAGGGGTTGAGACGGCAGATGCCCATTATTTCTGTAGCGTTCAGTTCAGCGGCATGATTCGTGAGCAGCAGGGAGCTCCAGCGAGCGACTTCTCCGAAATCTGGAATTTAAGCAAGCCTGTGGAAGGTCCTGGCGGCTGGGTACTGGCGGGTATTTCCCAGTTGGTTTAAGCTTTAGGTACTTTCCGTCGGAAAACCCGCACTAGTGCGGGTTTTTTACACTCATGAACAGATATTTTTCGACTACCCATACGATTGCTTCTGGCGCAGCCTGCCGGGGGATTAATCACGTGTTGGGTAGCGAGCCTTGGGCGTCTGCTGAATTGGCTCGTCATGCCAACAAAACAATCTTGTTACAACTTCCGCTAGGCAATCTGTGTTTTGAGATTAAGCCAGATGGTTTATTGGCTAGCTTAAAAGAGATTGAGGCACCTTCGCTCACTTTGGAGGTTTCTGCTAAGGCATTGAGTGACTTGGCAGGCAGTACCGGTTCTTTGCGAGAGCAGGCTTTCAAAGCAGTCAAAATTACTGGTGATGCAGACTTGGCCCAATTATTGGGCCGTCTTGCAGGACAGTTGCGCTGGGAATACGAGGAAGATTTAGCTCGTCTGGTTGGAGATGCACCTGCAAACTTTGCCGTAAGGCAGGGTAAAAAGTTTGTGTCTGCCACACGTTCTGCTGCAAGCGATTTGCTGGACAATGTAGTGGAGTATGTCAGCGAAGAAAAGAAAGTGCTTTTAAATAAACGAGACTTTATGGTTCGTAAATCCGAATTAAGTGATTTGCGCGAGTCTGTAGATCGTATGGAAAAACGTATTCAACTTCTAGAGCAAAAGGCTAAATAAATCGTGCGTCGAATTGCTCGTCTCTTTTTCATTTTCTTTACCGCATGGCGTTATGGTTTATTGCCACTACTTCGTGATCTTCTAAAGCCGGGCATTCGTCGCGGATTCTTAACCATGCTTTGCTGGATCTCTCCTGGCAGTCATTTGCCTAGAGGCGAGCGTATTCGATTAACGCTCGAGGCACTAGGCCCTATTTTTGTGAAGTTTGGTCAGGTGCTCTCTACGCGCCGCGATTTATTGCCAGAAGATATTGCCAATGAATTGGCTAAATTACAAGATCAAGTACCACCATTTTCAAATGAAGAATCTCGTCGCTTGATTGAAGCGGATCTAGGTCAACCAATTGAAGAAGTGTTTATTAGCTTTGATGCAACACCTGTCGCTAGTGCCTCAGTGGCACAGGTGCACTTCGGAGTCTTGCGTGGCACAGATAAGCATCCTGAATGGGAGGGTCGTTCAGTAGCCATCAAGGTCTTGCGCCCCGGTATTTTGCCGGTGATTAATGGTGACCTGGCCTTGATGTACGACTTAGCCAAGGTGATTGAAAAAAGCTCCGAAGATGGTCGTCGTTTAAAGCCACGCGAGAACGTCGCGGAGTTCGACACTTATCTGCATGACGAGCTTGATCTCATGCGCGAAGCCGCTAATGCGAGTCAGCTACGTAGGCAATTTGCGGATTCGAATAAGTTAATGATTCCTGAGATGTATTGGGATTTATGTCACACCAATGTGATTGTCATGGAAAGAATGTATGGCGTCTCGATTGGTAAAACTGCAGCGCTCAGAGAAGCAGGTGTTGACTTTAAGAAATTAGCTTCGGATGGTGTAGAAATATTCTTTACTCAAGTCTTTGAGTATGGTTTCTTCCATGCGGATATGCATCCCGGCAACATCATGATTAGCTTAGAGCCAGAAACATTTGGCCGCTTTATTTCTCTAGATTTTGGAATCGTTGGCGCATTAAGCGAATCTGACAAAAATTATTTAGCCTTGAATTTTCTGGCATTCTTTAATCGCGATTACCGCCGAGTTGCTGAGTTACATATTGAATCGGGTTGGGTTCCGGCGAATACCCGCGTTGAAGAATTAGAGGGTGCGGTACGTTCAGTTTGCGAACCGTATTTCGATCGCCCTCTGAAAGAAATTTCCTTGGGCATCGTGCTGATGCGCCTATTTCAAACATCGCGTCGCTTTAAGGTGGAAATTCAGCCGCAACTCACTTTGCTACAAAAAACCCTTCTGAATGTCGAAGGGTTGGCCCGTCAGTTGGATCCTGATCTAGACCTTTGGAAAACGGCTAAGCCGATTCTGGAAAAATGGGTAAGTAAGCAGTTGGGGTGGCGCGGTCTCATTGATGGCATCAAGGAAGAGGCGCCTACTTGGGCCAAAATTCTGCCAACATTGCCCCGTTTGATTGCGGATAGCCTAGCGCAGGTTCGCTCCCCTATAAAAGACCAAAATGGTGAATTAGAGGTCTTAAAGGCCCTTTTATTGCAAGAAAGACGTACACATCGCCTTTTGGCAGGCGCTTTACTCTTTGCTGGCGGGTTTTTGGCCGGAATTTTGATCATCAGCCTTGGCATTTATTAGTCTCTCGCTGATTGGCTGCTAACCCGCTAAAATAGCGGGTTAGGCAGAACACATGAAAAAATACTTTATCGCTGGCATCCTCGTTTGGGCACCATTGTCGATCACCATTTGGGTGATTGCTTGGGGCTTGGGCCTGCTCGATGGTGTTTTTGGTTCTGTAATGCACGCCATTATTATTGTTCTCCCTGAAGATGCCGCTAGAGATTTGCAGCATTTCCGTGACCTCCCGGGCGTTGGAATACTGATTGTGATTGTGGTCATCCTTCTCACTGGATTGACCGCAATTAATTTTGCCGGACAGTGGTGGTTAAAAGTTTGGGATAAATTTGTTAATCGCATACCGATTGTTCGTTCCATTTATTCCAGCGTTCAGCAAGTCTCATCCACTTTATTTTCTGGAAGTGGGCAAGCTTTTAGCAAAGCCTTGCTGATTCGATATCCCCATGCGGATTCTTGGGCGATTGCTTTTCAAACTGGCATTCCTGCAAGAGAAGTAACTGCCAAATTGGGTGAAGATTACGTCAACGTATTTTTGCCTACAACCCCAAATCCAACCTCTGGTTTTTTCATGATCGTGCCACGTGCACAAACGATTGAATTAGAGATGAGTGTGGAAGAGGCTCTGAAACATATTGTTTCAATGGGCTCTGTTCCTCCCAATAGTTCTAGTGGTTTAACTGCATCCCAGTTGCCACACCATTTTTGATTTATAGGAAATTGTTATGTCAATGCGAAGCCATACCTGCGGCCAGGTAACCGATTCACTGATTGGTCAAGAAGTCACTCTTGCTGGATGGGTTAATCGCCGTCGTGACCACGGAGGCGTGATCTTTATTGACTTGCGTGACCGCGAAGGTTTTGTACAGGTTGTTTGCGATCCTGATCGCCCAGAAATGTTTGCTCTTGCTGAACAAGTTCGTAGCGAGTTCTGTATACAGATTAAAGGTCTTGTACGTGCACGTCCTGCCGGCACTGAGAACACGGATTTAGTTAGTGGAAAAGTAGAGATCCTCTGCCATAGCTTGGTGATTCTGAATGCTTCTGTAACTCCACCGTTCCAGATTGATGATGAAAATTTATCCGAGACTACTCGATTGACTCATCGCGTATTGGATTTGCGTCGCCCACAAATGCAAAAGAATTTACGTTTGCGTTACAACGTGGCGATGGAGTGTCGTCGTTATTTAGATGATGCTGGCTTTATCGATATCGAAACACCGATGTTAACTAAGAGCACCCCAGAAGGCGCGCGTGATTATTTGGTGCCTTCCCGTGTTCATGATGGCCAGTTCTTTGCGCTGCCACAGTCTCCACAGTTATTCAAACAGTTGTTAATGGTCGCTGGCTTTGATCGCTACTATCAAATCACCAAGTGTTTCCGTGACGAAGACTTGCGTGCGGATCGTCAACCTGAATTTACTCAGATCGACTGTGAAACTGCTTTCTTGAGTGAGTTAGAAATTCGTGATTTGTTTGAAAACATGATTCGTCATATTTTCAAGAAGACGATGAATGTTGAGTTGCCTAATCCATTCCCGACCATGCCTTACTCAGAGGGCATGGCGCGTTTTGGCTCCGATAAGCCAGATTTGCGTGTGAACTTTGAATTCACCGAATTGACCGATTTAATGAAAGATGTTGATTTCAAGGTGTTCTCAGGTGCCGCTAACCAAGTGGGTGGACGAGTGGTGGGCTTGTGCGTGCCTGGCGGCGCTGAAATTAGCCGTAGCGAAATCGATGACTACACTCAGTTCGTAAGTATTTATGGCGCTAAAGGCTTGGCTTGGATCAAGGTCAATTCCGTTGCTGAAGGCCGCAATGGCTTGCAGTCACCAATCGTGAAGAATTTGCATGATGCAGCGATTGAAGGCATCTTGAAGCGCACTGGTGCAAAAGATGGCGACATTATTTTCTTTGGTGCCGATAAAGAAAAAGTAGTAAACGATGCGATTGGTAATTTACGTTTACGTATTGGTCAGTCTGCTTGGGGTAAAGCCCATGGTCTCTTTACAGAAGGTTGGAAGCCATTGTGGGTGGTGGATTTCCCAATGTTTGACTACGATGAAGGCGAAGCACGTTGGGTGGCTTGCCACCATCCGTTTACTAGCCCTAAAGATGAGCATATGAAATATCTGGAATCCGATCCAGGTAAGTGTTTAGCTAAAGCGTATGACATGGTGTTGAACGGTAGTGAAATTGGTGGCGGCTCAGTCCGTATTCACCAAGAGGCGGTTCAAAGCCAGGTATTCCGCGCATTGAAAATTGATGCAGAAGAAGCGCAAGCGAAGTTTGGCTTTTTGTTAGATGCACTTCAGTATGGCGCGCCTCCTCACGGCGGTATTGCGTTCGGCCTGGATCGCATCGTAACGATGATGACTGGTGCAGAATCCATTCGTGATGTGATTGCTTTCCCTAAAACACAACGTGCGCAGTGCTTGTTAACTCAGGCCCCAAGCCCAGTAGACGAGCGTCAACTGCGTGAGTTGCATATCCGTTTGCGTCAAGCTACCCCTGCCGCATAAAGCAACTTCAGTAATACCATCTTGAAAATCCCTATTTCGGTTTTAGTCGTTATCTACAAATCGAATAGGGATGTTTTATTGATAGAGCGTGCTGACCGCTCTGGCTTTTGGCAATCTGTCACTGGTAGTCTTGATGCTCTCGATGAGGATCTGGCTTTAGCAGCTACGCGAGAAGTATTTGAAGAGACGGGGATTGCGGTGGTGCGCCTACCAAAAGAGGCGTTGCAAAACCTGCATCATCACATCGAGTATGAAATCTATCCTGAGTGGCGATTTCGTTATGCCCCAGGTGTTACCCGAAATATCGAACATTGGTTTGCGCTAGAAGTTCCGGATAGCACTCCAATCACACTTGCCCCAAGGGAGCATGTTGCATATGAGTGGCTCCCTTATGAAGAGGCCGCTAAGAAATGTTTTTCTCGTAGCAATGGCGAGGCTATTTTGAAATTATTTTCTGCGAACTAAGCCGAGTCAAATAGCCGATTAGGAATAAGATAGAGCGATGAGACATTCATCAGGACATCATCACGGTAGCGCAGATTCAAAAACACCAGGGCGCGGTGATTGGCGCGTCATTCGTGATCTCCTCCCTTATCTTCTGGAGTATCGCTTTCGGGTAATTATTGCCCTGAGCTGTTTAATAGCTGCCAAGGTCGTTAATCTCGGCATTCCAATTGTGATGAAAGAGTTAATTGACTCTTTGGATATCAAAGCAAGTTCTCCCCAAGCCCTTTTGGCTGTTCCCTTGGGAATTATTTTGGCCTATGGCTTATTAAGAATTTCCGCATCCTTGTTTACAGAGTTGCGTGAAGCTTTGTTTGCCAAGGTTACCCAGAATGCAGTTCGTAAAGTGGCGCTTCAGGTATTTGAGCATTTGCATTCATTGGCGCTGAGCTTTCATCTAGCCCGTCAGACGGGTGGCGTGAGTCGAGATATCGAGCGCGGTACACGTGGTATTCAGTCACTGATTTCTTACTCGCTCTATAGCATCTTGCCAACAGTAATTGAGTTTTGTTTGGTGTTGGGCTACCTTGCCTATTCATACGATATTTGGTTTGCTGCAATTACATTTATAGCCTTAGTCCTCTATATTATTTTTACGGTGATGGTTACTGAGTGGCGTACCCATTACCGCCGCACTATGAATGATATGGATTCAAAGGCCAATCAAAAAGCCATTGACTCGCTCTTGAATTTTGAAACAGTGAAGTATTTTGGTAACGAGGCCTTTGAAGCCAGGCGTTACGATGAAAACTTGCTGCGCTATCAATCTGCAGCAGTGAAGTCACAAAAGACCTTGGCCGTGTTAAATCTCGGCCAGCAGATCATTATTGCCACGGGCTTAATGTTGATTCTGTGGCGCGCTACTGTCGGGGTTGTCAATGGCACGATGACTTTGGGCGATCTGGTGCTGGTAAATACCTTGATGATTCAACTCTATATCCCACTCAATTTCTTAGGGGTGATATATCGAGAAATTAAGCAGTCATTGACTGATATGGATCGAATGTTTTCTCTGCTGAATACCGATAAAGAGATTGCTGATTCTCCAGATGCAAGGCCACTACAAGTTCATGACCAGGGACATGGCCCGGACGTCAGGTTTGAGCATGTATCGTTTCACTATGATGCGAAGCGTGAAATTCTGCGTGATGTCAGCTTCAATATTCCTGCTGGAACCATTACGGCGGTAGTGGGTCAAAGTGGCGCAGGTAAAAGTACTCTCGCCAGATTACTATTCCGTTTTTATGATGTGCAGTCAGGAGAAATTCTGATTGCTGGGCAGAATATTCAAGATGTGACTCAGGCTAGCTTGCGTAAAGCAATCGGTATCGTCCCGCAAGATACCGTTCTATTTAATGACACGATTGGTTACAACATTGCCTATGGCGATCCTTCGGCGACGATTGAGGAGGTGCAAGAGGCAGCTAGGGCAGCACAAATCGATGGCTTTATTAAGCGCTTGCCAGAGGGGTATGACACACAGGTTGGCGAGAGAGGTTTGAAGCTTTCTGGGGGTGAGAAACAACGCGTAGCGATTGCGCGAACACTCCTCAAAAAACCGGCCATGTTGATTTTTGATGAAGCGACTTCAGCTCTAGACTCCAAAACAGAACGCGCTTTTCAGGAAGAACTACTCAGTTTGGCCAAGAACCGGACAACCCTCATTATTGCCCATCGTCTTTCAACTATTATTCATGCCGATCAAATTTTAGTGATGGACCGTGGTCAGATTGTGGAGCGAGGAACTCACGAAGAGTTGCTTGCAGCTCAAGGAAGGTACGCGGAGATGTGGCAGATGCAAGAGCGTGCCACGGTTGATTAGAATAGCTGGATGACTCAAAACAGTTCTTTTCCCTCTATGGCAGCAAGTAAAGAAGCAATTCTTAAAAATGCATTTGCTGCTGCAGTGGCAGTGGCTGATCCACAGGTCATTGTTCCCCAGTACTTAGCAAAGATATTTCCAGTTGGGCAAGAGCCTAAGGGTAAATGTTTGGTAGTAGGTGCAGGTAAGGCTAGCGCTTCGATGGCTAGTGCATTAGAAGCTTATGCCAAATCCCATTGGCCACAGGTGAAGTTAGAGGGCGTTGTGCTGACGCGTTATGGTCACGGCTCACCAACCTCCTTCATCAAGATCGTAGAGGCTGGCCATCCAGTGCCCGATCAAGCTGGCATGGATGGAGCTAAAGAAATTTTTGCCTTAACCAATCAGTTGGAAAAAGGCGACGTATTGATCGCCTTAGTCTCTGGTGGTGGATCAAGCCTTCTTACCCTGCCGCAAGAGGGTATCTCGATTGATGATATGCGTAAGACCACGGAAGCACTTTTGCGTAGTGGTGCACCTATTGAAGAAATGAATGTGGTGCGTAAACATTTATCTGCAATCTTGGGTGGCAATTTAGCTAGAGTAGCTATCGCCCGTGGCGCACGAGTCGAGGCTTTATTAATTTCTGATGTCACAGGCGACTCACCAGCCGATATTGCTAGCGGCCCGTGTGCTGCAGACTACTCAACCTATTTAGATGCACTCAACATCTTGCAAAAATATGATTTAGATGATTCGGTTATCCCTGGATCAGTATTGAATCATCTCAAACAAGGTTTGGCTGGTGAAAAGCCGGAGACTCTGAAAGATTCTGATTTAATCTCCGCCCAAGTGGCCAACCATGTGATTGCAACTGCTTATAAAAGTTTAGAGGCTGCCGCTGACTATGTGCGCACGCAGGGTTATGAGCCTATTGTTTTAGGAGACACTATTACTGGTGAAGCGCAAGAAGTGGGTGTGGAGCAGGCTGCGTTAGCTCGTGACTATATAGCTAAGAGAATTGATAAGCCGCTTGCCCTCATTTCAGGTGGTGAATGTACTGTGACGATTCCAGCAGGCGTAAAAGGCCGTGGCGGTCGTTGCAGCGAATACCTGCTTTCACTTTTGGCTGCTAGCTCTGATTTGCCAAGAATAGCTGCTTTGGCTGCGGATACCGATGGCATTGATGGTAGCGAAAAGAACGCTGGAGCCTGGTTTGATAGCGCCGTGCGCCAAGCTAGCCAGACTGCAGGCCGGGTACCAGAGAAATTCTTATCAGCGCATGATTGCTATGGCTTCTTTGCAGAATTAGGCGCTTTAGTGGAAACTGGCCCTACACTTACCAATGTGAATGATTTCCGCATCATCTTGCTCGATAAATAATATGTCTAATAGCCCTACACAAATTCAACTGATTCAGCCGGACGATTGGCATTTGCATATTCGTGATGGTGAAGTGATGAAAGATGTGTTGGCAGACACTGCGCGTCAATTTGCGCGTGCGATCATCATGCCCAATCTCAAACCACCAGTAACTACTGTGGATTTGGCTAAGGCCTATCAATCTCGCATTGAATCGAATTTAAAGTCTCTGGGTGTCAGTGACTTCACGCCTTTGATGACTTTGTATCTCACTGACAATACTTCTGCAGATGAGGTTCGTAAGGCCAAGGCTGCAGGCATTGTAGGTTTTAAGTTATATCCAGCAGGTGCAACGACGAATAGTGACGCCGGTGTCAGTGATCTTAAACATTGCCATGCGGCATTAGAAGCGATGCAAGCTGTTGGTATGCCGCTCTTAGTGCATGGTGAAGTAACCAGCTCTGAAATCGATATCTTTGATCGTGAAGCGGTATTCATTGATACGGTTTTAGAGCCTCTTCGTAAAAAATTTCCTGAGCTCAAGATTGTGTTTGAGCACATCACTACCAAGCAAGCAGCCCACTATGTGCGTGATGCAGCAACGGGTGGAAAGAATACGATTGCAGCCACGATTACTCCGCAGCATCTACTCATGAATCGCAATGCTATTTTTGCTGGTGGCATTCGTCCGCACAATTATTGTTTGCCAGTGCTTAAGCGTGAAGAACATCGCGTTGCTCTATTAGAGGCAGCCACTAGTGGAAATGCTCGTTTCTTCTTGGGCACTGATAGTGCGCCTCATGCTAAGGGTGCCAAAGAGGCGGCTTGTGGCTGTGCGGGTTGCTATAGCGCCTTTAATGCTTTAGGTTTATATGCCGAAGCATTTGAGGGTGTTGGCAAACTGGATAAGTTAGAAGGCTTTGCTAGTTTCTTTGGCCCCGACTTCTACTCATTGCCACGCAATAGCAAAAAAATTACTCTGGTAAAGCAAGCGCAAAGCATCCCTGCTGAATTGCCATTAGGTGATACCACTATCGTTCCGCTGCGTGCTGGCGAAACCATCGCCTGGTCACTCGTTTAAAAAACACGAATCATTACTTTCTTAGCCAAATTGGCCTGACTGCGTTAGACTGCAGGCGCAGAGTCAATTGGGCAATCGCCGCCTCTTTATTGAGGGGGAGGAAAGTCCGGACTCCATAGGGAAGGGTGATGGCTAACGGCCATCCACGGCGACGTGAGGAATAGGGCCACAGAGACGAGCGTATTTAGTTACGGTGAAACGCGGTAACCTCCACCTGGAGCAATCCCAAGTAAGCAGGCGATGAGGCGTCCCGCTGAGTCTGCGGGTAGGGAGCTTGAGCCGTCAGGTAACTGCCGGCCTAGAGGAATGATTGCCCCTAGATGCAAATCTAGGCGACAGAATCCGGCTTATCGATTGACTCTGCACTTATTCCGCAATGATTTCGACGCTGTAGGTCAGTTCTGCAGTTTTAGCCAACATGGTCGTAGCTGAGCAATATTTTTCATGTGAGAGCTTTACGGCGCGATCTACCTTTGCCTGATCCAAGTCTTTCCCTTTGACCATAAAGTGCAAATTGATCTTAGTGAAGACTTTAGGGTCTTCTGTTGCTCGCTCAGCCTGGAGAGCTACTTCACAGCCACTAATGGCCTGACGGGCCCTTTGTAGGATTAAAACCACATCAAATGCAGAGCATCCGCCTGCACCCACTAAAAGCAGCTCCATTGGCCTTGGAGCGAGGTTTTTGCCACCAGCTTCAGGGGCACCATCCATGTTTACGAGGTGGCCACTGCCAGTTTCCCCAGAAAAAGCCATGCCGCCATTACCCAACCAACTTACTCGACATTCCATTATTAGTGATTCCTAACTTACTAAATTAATCAATATTATCAATAGTTTACCTATTTTATGGGAAATCAAGTTGCTGCACAGCAACATAAAATTATTGATTTTGGTCAATATTCTTGCATCGCACCATGCATATGGATACAATAACCATATTGGTAGTCAGTCTTGTATAAGACTGCGACTTACCTCCCAGTGTCTCCTCCACCCAAACATAGGTGGATTCCAACCCAGGACTCGTTCCTGGGTTTTTTTTAGGTTACAATTCAAGGCTTTACTGAATTACCGAGCCGGTCAGCGGTAATTTGTTGTACCAAGTAAATTGCAGAATCTGCGAGCTTGCAAACATAAGCAGGGCCAAGGTGGATGTAATTTTGGGGTAATTTTTTTGACTATAACAATTTGAGAAATCATGAAAACTTTTTCTGCAAAATCCCATGAGGTAGTGCATGAATGGTTCGTGATTGACGCTACGGACAAAGTCCTCGGTCGTGTCGCCAGTGAAGTGGCACTCCGTCTACGCGGCAAGCACAAGCCTGAATACACCCCACACGTTGATACTGGCGACTTTATCGTTGTCATCAATTCATCTAAGCTCCGTGTCACAGGCACAAAAGGCTTGAACAAAATTTATTACCGTCACAGCGGATACCCAGGTGGTATTAGTTCGACTAACTTCGACAAGATGCAAGACCGTTTCCCAGGTCGCGCTTTGGAGAAGGCTGTGAAGGGTATGTTGCCAAAAGGCCCACTAGGCTATGCCATGATCAAGAAATTGAAAGTTTATGGCGACGCTAATCATCCGCACACGGCTCAACAGCCTAAAGCGTTAGAGATTTAAGGAACCCAAATGGCTATTAATTACGGAAATTGGAATTACGGTACTGGTCGTCGCAAGAGTTCTGTGGCGCGTGTATTCATTAAATCTGGCAAAGGCGAAATCATTGTTAATGGTAAGCCTATCGATGCCTATTTTGCTCGTGAAACATCACGCATGATCGCTCGTCAGCCTTTGGCTCTCACAGCCCACTTAACGACCTTTGATATCAAAGTAAACGTTTCTGGTGGCGGTGAAACTGGCCAAGCTGGTGCAGTTCGTCACGGCGTTACTCGTGCATTAATCGACTACGACAACGCCTTGAAGCCAGCCCTGTCTAAAGCAGGTTTGGTAACTCGCGATGCTCGTGAAGTTGAGCGTAAAAAAGTTGGTCTGCACGGCGCGCGTCGTCGTAAGCAGTTCAGCAAGCGCTAATTCTTTCAGTCGCTCAAGTTTTATCGAAAGGGTCGCGCAAGCGGCCCTTTTTGTTTCTACAATTGAGGTATTCAGAAGTTTTAAAAGAAACTTCTCATGATCGGTATTTTGGAGAATGGCATGATTAAAGTTGGCATCGTAGGTGGCACTGGATATACCGGAGTAGAGTTATTGCGTTTATTGGCGCAGCATCCTGAGGTAGAGCTCACTGCAA
Source organism: Polynucleobacter sp. Fuers-14 (assembly GCF_018882045.1). Classification (NCBI taxonomy): domain Bacteria; kingdom Pseudomonadati; phylum Pseudomonadota; class Betaproteobacteria; order Burkholderiales; family Burkholderiaceae; genus Polynucleobacter; species Polynucleobacter sp. Fuers-14. Next base: position 160,526 of record NZ_JACVPG010000011.1, read on the forward strand.
TTACTTCTCGCACAGAAGCTGGCATGCCAGTGGCTGAGATGTTTCCATCTTTGCGTGGCCGTGTTGCTCTCAAATTTACGACACCAGATGAAGCCAAGCTGAATGAATGTGATGTGGTGTTCTTCGCAACTCCACATGGCGTTGCAATGGCACAAGCAAAAGAATTGCTCGCTAACAATGTGAAGATTTTGGATCTTGCCGCAGACTTTCGTTTGAAGGATGTCAAAGAATTTGCAAAGTGGTATGGCATGGAGCACACCTGCCCAGAAATTTTGGCTGAAGCGGTTTATGGTTTGGCGGAGATTAACCGTGAGGACATTAAGAAAGCGCGCGTAGTTGGTTTGGCGGGTTGCTATCCAACATCAGTGCAGCTAGGTCTAGCGCCTTTGCTATCACCTAAATCGACTGGCGGCAAACACCTCATCGATGGCACGCATATTATTTCTGACTCAAAGTCAGGCACTTCTGGTGCTGGCCGAAAAGCAGAGATCGGCACCCTATTGTCTGAGGCTAGCGATAACTTCAAGGCTTATAGCGTCAAGGGCCATCGCCATCTCCCTGAAATCGAACAGGGCTTAAAAGCCATTGCTGGCCATGATCAGATCGGTTTGACCTTTGTGCCGCATTTAACCCCGATGATTAGAGGCATTCATTCGACCTTGTACGTCCGTTTGACTGAGGCTGGTAAAGAGGTTGATTACCAAAAGCTGTATGAGAGCTTCTATAAGGATGAACCATTTGTCGACGTTATGCCGGCAGGCAGTCATCCAGAGACGCGTTCTGTACGGGGTAGCAATGGCATTCGGATTGCGATCCATCGTCCAGGGGGTGGTGACACTTTAGTTATTTTGGTAGTTGAGGACAATTTGGTGAAAGGTGCTTCAGGCCAGGGCGTTCAGTGCATGAACCTGATGTTTGGGTTGCCAGAGACTATGGGTCTTACCCAGATCGCTGTTTCCCCATAATGACCCTTCAGCAAACTGGGCATTAAAAGCCTAAAATAAGACATTGCCTTTTGAATTGGGAGTAAATCATGACCGAATTAGCTACACAACCTGCACAAGATTTAGCCGAGCCGCCAACCCCATTGGTGTTCACGGATAGCGCTGCTGCGAAAGTGGCGGACTTGATTGCTGAAGAAGGCAATCCAGAATTGAAGCTGCGCGTATTCGTACAAGGCGGTGGTTGCTCAGGATTTCAGTATGGTTTCACATTTGATGACGCTGTGAATGAAGATGACACTCTCTTTGAAAAGAATGGCGTTACCTTGTTGGTAGATTCAATGAGCTTCCAATATTTAGTTGGCGCTGAGATTGACTACAAAGAAGATATCAACGGCTCACAGTTTGTAATTAAGAATCCGAATGCGCAAACTACTTGTGGTTGTGGATCTTCTTTCTCTGCTTAATTAAAAAAGAACTTAATTAATATTTAATTAAACAGCGAAGTTAAGCTGGGTAACAAGCGCCTAGAATTCTAGGACCCTTCGCTCCCGTAACGGCTGGCAAATTTGCTGGCCGTTTTTCTTTATGAGCCCACGCTAGCCATGCAAAAGCAAGGCCTTCCACAAGTTGCGGATCAATTCCTGCGGATTCACTCGTAGTAATTTCTAATGGCTTTTTGAAGAAATTCTGCGACTTCACTTTGAATAAATTCATCAAGGCATTATTTTTAGCGCCGCCTCCACAGACAATCAGCTTCTGGGTTTGCGGGGCATGACGTGCTAAAGCTTCAAGGGCTGAGTGTGCTGTGAGATGCAATAAAGTAGCCTGCACATCTTCACAAAGATAATTTGCACCATTCAATTTTTCTTGTAACCAAGTGAGGTGAAAGTCGTCTCTACCAGTGCTCTTGGGCGGAACTTTTGCAAAGAAAGAATCAGACAGCATTTTTGCAAGCAGTTCTTCATTCACTTTTCCCTGCAATGCCCAATTACCATTTTCATCATAGGCATTACCTTGATGTTCGTGTATCCAGGCGTCCATCAGCATATTGCCTGGACCACAATCAAAACCAGTTACTTCGCCATTCTGAGGAAGTAAGGTGAGATTAGCGATGCCACCGATATTGAGAATGGCTAAATTTTTATCTTCTACAAACTGCTGCGCATGAAATGCAGGAACTAAAGGTGCACCATGTCCACCCGCAGCTAAATCTCGACTTCTAAAATCGGCGATGACATCAATGCCCGTTTTTTCTGCCAAGAGGGCTGGGTTGAGAGTTTGATGTGTGTAAGCCATATCCCCAAGATACGGTTGGTGGCGAATCGTTTGCCCATGTGCGCCGATGGAAGCGATATCAGAAGGCTGTAGATTTGCTTTTCTGAGTAACTGGCTAACGGCTTCTGCATAAGCCAAGGCCAAAGCATTTCCTGCCTGTTTTTCTCGGTGAAGCTCATTTGGGCCAGGGCTTTGAAGCTCGGATAGGGTCTTGCGGAGCTCCGCTGAGAAAGGGGCGCTAATGGCGTCTAGCGCACTAGCTTCCCCATTAGCCCCTATCTTCGCTAGAACAGCATCTATCCCATCCAGGCTGGTGCCAGACATTAGGCCGATATAGAGGGAATGGAGTTTGTTCATTTAGCTCTCAGGAATGCGACAATTATGCTTTAGCAATTTAACTACTAATTTAACTGAATCAGCAATCCGAATCAGCATGACGGCTAAACCAGAACAAAAATATCCTTTGACCCCTGAAGTCTTTGCGGCGCTCGAAGTCACCAAACGTGGCTGCGATGAGCTATTGGTTGAGGCAGACTGGGTTCAGAAACTGGCTCGTAGCCAAGCTACCAAGACTCCACTCAGGATTAAATTAGGTTTAGATCCTACGGCTCCTGATATTCATCTGGGTCATACCGTTGTTTTGAACAAGTTGCGCCAGTTACAAGACTTAGGTCATACCGTAATTTTCTTGATCGGTGATTTCACTAGCATGATTGGTGATCCATCGGGTCGTAACGCTACCCGCCCTCCATTGACCGCAGAAGAAATCGCAGTCAATGCAGAGACTTACTATCGTCAAGCGAGTATGGTGCTCGATCCTTCTAAAACCGAAGTGCGTTACAACAGCGAGTGGTGTGATCCTTTGGGCGCGCGCGGCATGATTCAGTTGGCTGCTAAACATACTGTTGCTCGTATGCTCGAGCGTGATGACTTTACGAAGCGCTATCGCAATGGTGTGCCTATTTCGATTCATGAGTTTTTATATCCACTCATGCAAGGCTATGACTCCGTTGCACTGAAGAGTGATTTAGAGCTTGGTGGTACGGACCAGAAGTTCAATCTTCTAGTTGGTCGTGAACTCCAACGTGAGTATGGCCAAGAGCCTCAATGTATTTTGACGATGCCACTACTCGTTGGTCTTGATGGTGTTGAGAAGATGAGTAAGTCTAAAGGCAATTACATTGGTATCAGCGAGCCTGCTGGCGATATGTTTGGCAAGCTCTTGAGCATTTCGGATGATTTGATGTGGGACTACTTCACATTACTGTCATTCCGTCCAATGGCTGAGATTGATTTGATGAAGCAAGAGGTTGCTGCTGGCAGAAACCCAAAAGACTGCAAAGTACTGCTCGCCCAAGAAATCGTGGCACGCTTCCACTCGCAAGCTGCAGCAGAAAAAGCCTTAGAGGACTTTAATCACCGCGCTAAAGGTGGCGTACCTGACGACATTCCAGAAGTAGCTCTTTCTGGGGCTCCAATGCAAATCGCCAGCCTCTTGAAGGCTGCAGGCTTGGCCCCATCCACATCAGAGGCTAATCGCAATATCGAGCAAAATGGCGTAAAGATTGATGGTGTAACCGTTGCTGATAAGCAATTAAAGGTTGAAGCTGGAGCTTACGTGGTGCAAGTCGGCAAACGAAAGTTTGCGAAAGTAACGCTAGCTTAAATATCTAAGCTAGCACTTCCGCTAGGCGGAGTTAATCCAAAGTGCTCATAAGCCTGGCGGGTTGCTACTCTGCCTCTTGAGGTTCTTTGTAGGTAGCCTTGCTGAATGAGGTAGGGCTCAAGAACATCTTCAATCGTGTCGCGCTCTTCACCGATGGCTGCTGCCAAGTTATCGATACCTACCGGGCCACCATCAAACTTGTGCAAGATCGCTTCTAAGAGTTTTCTGTCCATCACATCAAAGCCACTTGGATCCACGTCCAGCATCTTGAGTGCAGCGTCGGCCATAGCCTTAGTAATGGTGCCGGTGCCCTTTACTTCTGCATAGTCACGTACGCGGCGTAATAGACGGTTAGCAATACGAGGAGTGCCACGAGCACGCTTTGCAATTTCTACGGAGCCTTCTGGATCGATATCAGCCTTAAGTAAGCTAGCTGAGCGATTAATGATTTTAGTGAGTTCTTCAGTCGTGTAGAACTCGAGTCTGGCCACAATACCAAAACGATCACGCAATGGATTGGTCAGCATGCCGGCACGAGTAGTTGCGCCGATCAGGGTAAATGGTTTGAGATCAATCTTCACGCTGCGCGCTGCAGGGCCTTCGCCGATCATGATATCTAGGCTGTAGTCCTCTAGCGCGGGATACAGAATTTCTTCCACAACTGGAGATAGACGATGAATCTCATCAATAAAGAGAACATCGTTTTCTTCTAGATTTGTTAGTAAGGCAGCAAGATCGCCAGGCCTGTCTAGAACAGGGCCGCTCGTTTGGCGCATGTTCACACCAAGCTCTCTTGCAATAATGTGAGCAAGAGTTGTTTTACCAAGTCCAGGAGGCCCAAACAAGAGAACGTGGTCTAAGGCTTCTTGGCGCGCTCTCGTAGCGCTGATGAAAATCTCTAATTGTGCTCTGGCCTTAGTTTGGCCAACATACTCATCGAGTTGTTTAGGGCGAAGGGCTCTTTCAAAGACGGCTTCAGTATTGCCTGCTGCACCGCTCACAATGCGGGCATTACCTTCCGGTAAATCTTCAGGAATAGAGCTGAGGTCGTCTGTATGTATTGCCATGCTGAGAGTTTAGTGCCGTTTGACTATTAAGCTTTAGATAGATACTTCAATCCCATACGGATTCCATCGGAAACACTGGTATCGGGCGGGATTTGCTTGAGTGCCAAAAGTGCTTCTTTTTCTGAATAGCCCAGAGCAAGGAGGGCTTGTAACACTTCACTGCTAGCCTCAATTGCCTGAGGTTTGTCACCTGTAATGCCTAAGTCTGGAGCTAGCTTGCCTTTGAGCTCTAGGCAGAGACGCTCAGCAGTTTTCTTGCCGATACCAGGCACCTGAGTGAGGCGCCCAGCTTCTTGAAGTGCAATGGCTTGGGCTAGTTCATTAACACTCATGCCGGAAAGAACTGCGAGTGCTGTGCGTGAGCCGACGCCACTAATCTTGATGAGCTGTCTAAATGCTTCACGCTCAGTTTCAGTAGCAAAGCCAAAAAGTTGCTGCGCATCTTCGCGAACTTGAAAATGTGTCAATAGGGTAATCTTTTGACCAGCCTGAGGTAGTTGATACAAAGTGCTCATAGGCACATCAACCTCATAACCAATACCTTGGCAATCGACTAAAAGGCGAGGAGGGTGAACTGAAACGAGGGTACCTTGAATGCGACCAATCATGTAGAGATCTTAACCTGTGATGTGTATTGTTACTTGCTACGTTTCTTAGGCGTTAGCTTAGGTGCTAAAGCTGCAGTAATTGCTTTTGGCATCTGCGCATGATGGGCGGCGCAGATGGCAACGCCTAGTGCATCAGAGGCGTCAGTCCCTGGGGCGCGGCTCAGTCTGAGAAGACGCTTGACCATTTCTTGGACCTGAGGCTTAGCTGCTCTACCAGTGCCAACAATGGACTGCTTGACTCTTAAGGCGCTGTACTCAGCTACCGGGAGTTTTTCTGAAACGAGAGCGGCAATAACAGCACCCCGTGCCTGACCCAACATGAGTGTGGAACGAGGATTGACGTTTAAGAAGACTTCTTCGATCGCAGCAGACTCTGGTCTATAGGTCTCCAGAACTTCCTTAACACCGGCATAGAGGGTGCCTAAGCGTTCAGGCAGGCCTTTAGCTGGATCGCCACTTTCAATCGTCCCCGAGGCTACGTAGGTCAGCTTTTGGCCATCGACATCGATGACTCCAAAACCAGTAGTCCGTAAACCTGGGTCGATTCCTATCCAGCGCATGAGTTTGTTTATGGCTTCTTGTTTTCTTAGTGACGGAAGTGACGTGTGCCAGTAAAGATCATGGCGATACCATGCTCATTTGCTGCCGCAATGATTTCATCATCACGCATACTGCCACCTGGCTGAATGGCGCAGCTTGCGCCACCATTCACAACGACATCTAAGCCATCACGGAACGGGAAGAAGGCATCGCTTGCTACTGCAGACCCTTTGAGGCTTAAGCCAGCGTTCTCAGCCTTGATGCTAGCCATGCGCGCAGAGTCTACGCGGCTCATTTGACCGGCACCGATACCAAGAGTCATTCCATTAGCGCAATACACAATGGCATTGGATTTCACAAACTTGGCTACGCGCCATGCAAACATCATGTCGTGCATTTCGCTTGGGGTTGGCAGACGCTTACTGACAACGCGCATTTCACTTTCGAGAACATTCTTAGCATCAGGAGATTGCACCAGCAAACCACCGCCAACACGTTTGAAATCAAAGGTATTAAATGCAGTACCCAATGGAATTTCTAGAAGACGTACATTTTGTTTCGCAGCAAAGATCGCTTTAGCTTCATCACTAAAGCTAGGCGCAATCAATACTTCCACGAATTGTTTAGAGATCGCTTCAGCTGCAGCGCCATCGCAGGGTACGTTAAAAGCAATGATGCCGCCAAAGGCGGAGCTAGGATCGGTCTTGAAGGCTTTTTGATAGGCTTCAAGCGCAGTAGCACCAACAGCTACACCACAAGGGTTGGCATGTTTGATGATGACGCAAGCTGCTGCACCACCAGCGTTGCCAGTAAAGCTCTTAACGCATTCCCAGGCAGAGTCTGCATCGGCAATATTGTTGTAAGAAAGTTCTTTCCCTTGCAACTGCTTGTAATTGGCTAAAGCGCCATCGACTGGGTAAATATCTTTATAGAACGCTGCAGACTGGTGTGGATTCTCACCGTAACGCATCTCTTGTACTTTTTCAAAGGCAAAGTGCAAAGTTTCTGGGTAGGCAGAACGGGCTTTATGATCAAGATCATCGCCTAATGCTGAGAGATAGTTAGCAATCGCACCATCGTATTGCGCTGTATGTGCAAATACTTTTTTCGCTAAAGCCAAATTGGTTTTGTAAGAAACAACATTCTTATTGGCCTTCATTTCGGCTAAGACAGGAGCGTAATCTTCTGGTGAGATCAGCACAGTGACATCTTGGTGATTTTTGGCTGCTGCACGAAGCATTGCTGGGCCGCCGATATCAATGTTTTCAACGGCATCTTCGAATGAGCAGTTTTCCTTAGCAACAGTCTCATTGAAGGGGTAAAGATTGATGACGAGCATATCAATGGTGTCTATGCCATGCTCTTTCAAGGCTGCCATATGTTCTGGGAAATCTCTACGAGCCAATAGTCCTCCATGAACCATCGGGTGGAGGGTCTTGACGCGACCATCCAGCATCTCCGGAAATTTCGTTAAAGAAGAAACTTCAACAACAGGCAGATTGTTTTCGGCCAAGAGTTTTGCGGTGCCGCCAGTAGAAATAAGCTTAAGGCCTTGCTCATGGAGGGCTTTAGCAAAAGGCACGATGCCATTTTTATCGGAGACGGAGAGTAGGGCTGTACGGATCATGGTTTCGGAGCTTAATTTAAAGAATGGCTTTGTTATTAGTAAAGTTTGCGCTTACTTCAGAAGTTGATGTTCAACCAACTTCTTGTGCAGGGTGTTGCGATTAATGCCCAGATACTGCGCTGCCAGTGATTGATTTTGCTTGGCATGCTGCATCACTAATTCCAGCATTGGTTTTTCAACAACAGCCAATACCATGTCATAGATATCAGTTGGTGCAGTTCCTTTGAGGTCATTCAGGTAACCCTGTAATTGGGTTTCAATACATTCGGTAATCGGGTGCTTATTGGTCATAACAATCTATCAATACAAAAACAAAAAAATAAATAAAGAAACTAAATTAAGCTAGAACTATGCCGCTTCTAAAAATAACAAGCGGTCAGAATGGGATTTCATTTCGTCAAAATAATCATTGACCATTTGCAGTTGGGTTTTGCAATCGTCGGCAGTATTCATACGCTGGCGGAAGGCATGGGAGTCACGCAGCCCTTTGCAGTACCAGCCAATATGCTTACGAGCAGTACGCAGGCCAATATGCTCACCATAGAACTCGTAGTGGTCTAAGAGATGCGCATTCATGATGCCCTGTATCTCATTGATCTCCGGGGTTGGCAGCTTGCCACCAGTTTCAAGATAGTGGTTAATTTCACGGAAGATCCAAGGGCGACCTTGAGCGGCTCGTCCAATCATGATGGCATCAGCGCCGGTGAGCTTTAAGACTTGCTCTGCCTTTTCTGGGCTGGTGATATCGCCATTAGCCACCACCGGAATGCCCACACTATTTTTGACTGCGGTAATCGTTTCATATTCCGCTTCACCGTGATACAGATCTGCTCTCGTGCGACCATGGACGGTCAGCATGGAGATGCCAGATTTTTCTGCAAGACGCGCTATCTCAATGGCATTCTTATGTTCACGATCCCAGCCTGTACGAATTTTCAAAGTAACTGGTACCGCATCTGGTCCGACACCGACAGCATTCACAACTGCTTCTAGAATTTGTTGCACCAAAGGCTCATCACGCAATAGGGCAGAGCCAGCCGCAACATTACAAACTTTCTTTGCAGGACATCCCATATTGATATCAATGATCTGAGCGCCGTGATCAACATTGATTTTTGCTGCTGCCGCCATCATTGCTGGATCAGCCCCTGCAATTTGAACAGCAATCGGCTTGAATTCACCAACATGATTGGCGCGACGCTGTGTTTTTTCACTTTTCCAAAGCAGGGCATTTGAGGCCACCATTTCAGAAACCGCATACCCGGCCCCCAACTTCTTACATAGCTGTCTAAATGGGCGATCCGTTACCCCAGCCATAGGGGCCACAAATAACTTATTTGCGAGGAGGTGAGGACCAATGTTCATCTAAAGGGGCTTGGGCGGAAAGCATGACACTTTAGCACATTCAGACCCTTATATGCCTATTTTTTAGGCAGAATAATTGGTAAATGCGTATTTCAGATCAAACGGAGAATGCTTAAATTTTGAGGGTGATTTAAGGGCTTTAGCGCCTACCAAACATCATCTGGCGAGCTAAGGCTGTCTTGACTGGCGGAAGCCACTGCAGGGCGCTTAAAGCCAGTCCACGGGCTGCAACAACTGGAGCTAAATTAGATGTAAATACTCTAGCCATAAAGTCTGTAAGACCAATTGTGGTTTTTCTATCTACTTTGCGACTTTGCGCATAACTCTGGAGTGCATTTTCGACATCTGCTGGAGATTGTTTCTCTGCGGCCCCAGAAAATACCTCAACTAACTTCTCTGACAGCAAGAAGGCATCCCGTAATCCTAAGTTCAAACCTTGGCCCGCCACTGGGTGTAGAGTTTGAGCGGCATTGCCAATCCATACCGCATTGTCATGAGTGATCTCTTTGCGATAGTTCAAGCCAAGTTCATATAAACGACGATCTTGAATTTTCAGAAAGCGGCCAATCCGTGAACCAAATTCTTTTTGTAGTTCGATTAAGAAGTCTGCATCACTCATTTGTAAACGATGCTGCGAGGATTCTGGTGATCCACACCAAACCAGATTCAAAACATTATGTCCGTAGTGACTTGGTAAAACAGCTAACGGTCCTTCAGCAGTAAAACGTTCCCAAGCTTGATGGGGCTCTGCATTTTCTACTGCAACTATGCCTACTAAGGCTGACTGCCCATAGTCACGTCCAGATTCAACCCAGTCCTGGGTCTTAAATAAACCACCTTCAGCATGTACAACGCATTTTGCGTGGATGCTATTTTCCTCGCCATCTTTGTTGATGTGCTCCCAAATAAAGTTAGGGCTCTTTGCTTGAATGGCACGTAAGGCGTGACGCAGAGCCATATGAATATCGCGATATCGAATGATGTGTCCCAATGCATCTTGCTTGAGCTCTTCACGCGTCATCAGCGCGCGGCCAAAGCGACCCGCTTGTGAAACGTGTACTCGATGAATTTCTGCGAACTCTTTTGGCCATGCATTAATCGTATCGAGCAAGAGTTTGCTGCCATGAGATAGCGCTATACCTCGACTATCAGCATTTGCCAGATCATTGTCGTTGGCGGGATTGCGATCAAGTAAAAGGATTTTTGCATCAGGAAATTTTTGCAATGTCCAAGCCGCGCAAGCGAGTCCAACTGGACCGCCGCCCTGAATCAAGATATCGCAACTAGATGAATTCATTTTTATGCTGGTGGCCTTAAGCATTCTTCATGAGTGCTTCGATTTCATCGGCATTGACAGGCGCGCCTCGAGAAATCAACTCACACCCAGAATCATTGATGACGGCGTCATCTTCAATGCGAATGCCGATATTCCAAAAGGCTTCATCAACATCATCGGTAGGTCTGATGTAGAGGCCTGGCTCTACCGTAATCACCATGCCGCTCTTGAGAATGCGCCAAGGCTTTTCTTCACTTGATGAATTTTGGCTAGCTTCACGGTAGGAGCCCACATCGTGGACATCCATACCCAGCCAGTGCGACGTGCGGTGCATATAGAAACGACGGTAGGCGCCAGTTTCAATGGCGTTCTCTAAAGAACCCAGCTCTGAAATTTTGAGAAGCTTTTCATCCAATAGACCTTGGGTAAGGACTTTAAGTGCCGCCTCATGTGGCTGCATAAATGTATTACCAGGCTTGGTCATCGCAATCGCAGCTTCTTGCGCAGCTAATGTAATGTCATACAAGGCGCGTTGCGGCCCCGTAAATTTCCCATTGACTGGAAAGGTACGGGTGATGTCTGATGCATAGCCATCAAGCTCACATCCCGCATCAATCAGGCAAAGATCGCCACCACGTAATTCAGTTGAGCCGGCGCGATAGTGAAGGATGCATGAGTTTGCACCGCCAGCAACAATGCTGTTGTAGGCAACGCTTTGTGCGCCACTATTACGAAACTCATGCAGTATTTCAGCTTCGAGTTGATATTCACGCATTCCGGGCTTACAGATTTGCATGGCGCGGATATGCGCACGAGCAGAAATGGCTGCAGCACGACGCATGATGTCAATTTCATGCGCATCTTTAAACAGACGCATTTCATGAATCAGTGTTTCAACATCATGAAATTCAGATGGTGGATTTACGCCAGAACGTGCTTGTCCACGCACCTGTTTCATCCAGTGACGCAGCCGTCTATCGGCTTCGGCGCTCTCAGCAAGGCGAATATATACCGCATCTTGATCAGCTAATAAGTCACTCAGTCTTTGGTCTAACTCTTGATTGCTGTGCGCATAGTCAATACCCAAAGCGTCAGGTGCTGCGTCAGGTCCAAGGCGAATGCCATCCCAAATTTCTCGCTCAGGATCTTTGGGTCTGCAAAATAAGTGAGATTGCAGTTGGTAGTTTTTTCTATTGCCACTAACCTTCATGACCAGTGTTGCGCCCGGCTCTTCGAAACCCGTCAAGTAATAAAAGTCGCTATCGTGACGATAAGGAAATTCACTGTCACGATTGCGAGATAGTTCAGGAGCAGTTGAGATGACGGCAATGCCTCCGCCAGTCTTGGCAAAGATTTGTTCTGCTAATTGGTTTCTACGAAGCTGATAAATATTCTTTTTATTCATATGCTGCATTAAGCTCTTGTAAGCGTTGTGGTGTGCCTACATCGTGCCATGGACCGAGATATTTTTCACCAGACAGTTTATTTTGCTCCATTGCAGTTCTCAATAGGGGCGCGAGCTTGGCTGGGGCCCCGAATACCAGGTCTTTAAATAAATCTTTGTGATAAATCCCTATTCCAGAGAAGGTGAGCTTTTCAGCGTCGACAGGCCTGGTATCACTGACGGACGTACCTTGGAGGTAAAAGTCACCCTCAGGGTGCTGGACTGGGTTTGGGACCATCAATAAGTGGGCCAAAGGCTTGTTCTCATCCATGCGCATTTTGGCAGCTGTTTCCACAAGCTGGGTAATTGGTAGGTTTGGGCTAAATACGTCCCCATTAATCACCAAGAAGTAGTTTTCGGGCGCAATGATGGGGAGCGCCTTGCAAATACCTCCAGCGGTTTCGAGGGCCTTGCCTTCCGGGGAGTATTGAATGTGAAGACCAAATTGCTCTCCATCACCTAGGGTTGCCTCAATTTTTTCACCTAACCAAGCATGGTTAATCACCACGTTTTGAATCTTTGCTTTCGCTAGGGCTTCCAAATGCCACTCCAGCAGCGATTTATTCTGAATGCGAAGTAACGGTTTGGGTAAATTATCCGTGAGGGGCCGCATGCGCTCACCGCGTCCAGCCGCCAGTAAAAAACAAGGTATGGAATTGAGCTGACTCATGGCTGATGAATTACGCTTGATTGACGCGAGTGGATTCCAGAATCCGTGCCAATGGTTTTAGTTCAATATAACGGTTCGCCGTCGCAATCGCGTATTCCAGTACGAGTGGGATATCTTTGATGTAGCCATCCTTACCATCACGATGAAAGAGTCTTGCAAAAATGCCCAAGACTTTAAGGTGGCGCTGTAATCCCATCCATTCAAAATCACGATAGAACTGTCCAAAATCATCTGGCATTGGTAATCCTGCTTTACGACCTTCTTCCCAAAATTTAATGACCCAATCAATCACACGTTCTTCTGGCCATGCAACGTAAGCATCGCGCCACAGTGAAGAAGCATCATAAGTAATAGGACCATAAACTGCATCCTGAAAGTCAATCACTCCGGGGTTATTTCTTTCGGTCACCATTAAGTTACGAGAATGGTAATCACGATGCACATACACTTTAGCTTGCGCTAAATTATTTTCGATAATGAGCTCAAAAGCTTTTTTGAGTTGCTCTGTTTGTTGTTCGCTCAGATTGATATTGAGATGCTTCTTTAGATACCACTCTGGAAATAAATCTAATTCTCGTTGTAATAGCGCTTCATCATAGTTTGGCAAAACCCCTGGTTTGCTTGCCAGCTGCAAGAGTACTAGGGCATGAGTTGCATCTTTATAGAGATGGTCAGCCGTTTCATGATTGAGTTCGGCTAAGTAGGTTTTTGTGCCTAAATCATTTAACAGCAAGAAGCCTTCAGCAAGATTTTGCTCTAGGATTTTTGGTACATTTAAACCAGCCTCAGCCAGTAATAAATCGACCTTTATGAAGGCATCCAAAGGCTCGTGTTGGGGCGGGGCATCCATCACGATCAAAGTCCCAAATTTGGGGTTTTTGGACTCAATTCGGAAATAGCGTCGAAAGCTGGCGTCAGCCGAGGCTGGCACCAAAGAGTCGAGATCTAATTGCCAGCTAGCTTCTAGGGCTTTTAGCCAGTTACGGAGGGTGTTTAAGCGTGAGTCAGTCATGGTCGATTCGTATAATAAGGCGGGTCTGGATCTATGAGTCATTATCGCCGTCGCGCCGGCCATTGCGCCCCTCTTTTTTTGCATGTAACCCTGCGCGTTTTGATGGGGGTGGCATTGCTTCAATTTGCCCTCTGCGTCCGCGCTCAAGCACCTGCTCCATTAACTCCAAGCGCACAAGCTAATGCTAATACGGTTTTATTGCCTGATCGTGGCAATGTCACTGTTTTAAAGTTGGATGATCAGCTGCGAGTCGGGGTTCCCTTGGATGATAGTAAGGCGCTCACTTTTACCTCAAGCGATTCCATTGATGGAGTGGTCGATCGGAAGATGAAGCTAAAAGGTCGCGCACAAATGCGACGCAATGGCGCAGTGATTAAAGCGGATGAGATTGTTTATGACCCCGATACTGATATTGCTGAGCTCGTAGGCAATGCTGAGTTGAACAAAGGCAATACTACTTTTAAGGGGCCAACTGCCAAATTCAAAGTAGATGCGCGTGAAGGCGAAATGGAAACGCCTTCGTACGAGCTACGAGATACGCGCGGCAATGGTACGGCTAAAAAACTCACTATTGAAAACTCAGATATTTTTGTTTTTGATAAAGCGACCTACACAACATGTACGCCGCAAAATATGGACTGGTATTTTTCGGCCAGTACTTTAGAAATTGATAATGAGCAAAAAGAAATGGTTGGAACGCATGGCGTGATGCGCTTCTTTGATGTTCCCATTGCATACGTTCCTTACTTCACCGCTCCCACTTCCAATGAGCGTCGTTCGGGCATCTTGGCGCCGGTAGCAGGATACAACTCCAATAATGGCTTTGATATTACTCAGCCTTATTACGTCAACATAGCTCCCAATAGGGACTTATTAATTCTTCCGCGTTACATGAGTGAGCGGGGTCTGCAGGTGGGCGCAAACTACCGGTTTCTGGAAAGCAAGGACAGCGGCACCCTAGGCGGTGACTACCTCGCACATGACAATAAGACAGGAACCAACCGTTGGCGCTATGACTGGCAGCAGAGAGAGGTTTTTAGCGGAGGTGTGGCGCCTGGTGGAATTCCAATGCCAGGCTCATGGTCGGGCTATGCAAATATGTCACGTGTTTCAGATAATTTATATCCAACGGATTTCTCGCAGAGTATTGCTGGGGCTGTTACTAGTCAGTTCCGTCAAGAGGTTGGTACCACTAAAGGGTTGACGGGCGATTTAAGTAACTGGGTAGTGTCAGCTAGAGCATTAACGTTTCAAACTTTGCAGCCGGACCCAACCGCTTTAGTTCAAGCTCCTTACAACGTGTTGCCAAACATTACCGCCGCCTATAACAACCGCCTGACTCCTGCAGTAGCTGATACCAGCGGTAAGTACGTTACTTTGCCTGCTGGACCGGCAACTACGTTCTCTACAGATTACACAAGATTCTCATATAACATTGGCGGCAACTTGGCTGCTACTGCGCCTGGTGTTTACAGTCAGGCCGATAGAACAGTCGTTAAGGGTGCGATGGCTTTGCCTCAGGTAACACCAGGCTATTACATCACTCCAAAGATGAGCTTCCAATCGAACACGTATAACGCCACTCCTTTTGCAACTGGTGGAGCGCCTGTTGCACAAGGCTTTACCATCCCTACATTCAGTTTGGATTCTGGATTGGCATTTGAAAGAGATGCTGCCGAATTGAGGGGCTTCTACGGTCGCGATATGTTGTTAACTATGGAGCCTCGCGCTTTTTATGTTTATACGCCTTATCAAAATCAATCACAAACGCCTTTGTTTGATACTGCGGATGCGGGCTTCGGTGTTTCGCAGATCTTTAGTGAAAATACCTTTATTGGTAATGACCGTGTGGCAGATAACAATGCAGCCACGCTTGGTTTAACTAGCCGCATGATTGAAGCTAGCACTGGTGCAGAGCGTGCCACGGTCACTCTTGCGCAGAAGCAGCAGTTCACTGGGCAGCGGGTTGGATTGAATGGCACGATTGTGAATCCCACTACTTATTCAGACACTCTGGGCTCTGGTTCAGTGCGCTTACTTGGTAACTTTAGTGCAGATGTATTCGGTCAATACAACACGCAGCTCAATCGTTTGGTTCAAACTACCGTGGGCGGTAGTTGGCGCCCTACTCCGGGCAGAAGTTTAAATTTCGGCTACCGTAACGTTTGGTCGCCACCAGTTCAGGCATTCGCTCAAAATAATCAAGCATTCGTGCCCGCATCTACGACTACCGATCAATACAATATTTCTGGGCAGTGGCCTATTACCCGTGAGGTTTCTGTTTTAGGGCGCTGGGGATACGATGCCTTGACTACCAAGACTTTGAACACCTTAGTGGCCTTGGAGTGGAGTAGGGACTGCTGGACTTTTCGTGGCGCCTACTCTCAAGTCTTGAATACTTCTCAAATAACCACTACCCAGGTGCTCTTTCAGGTCGAATTTAGGGGCTTTGGTAGCGCTGGAAGCAATCCAGTTGATATCATGAAGCTAAATGTTCCTGGATATATGCCTACCTCTAAGCCTATACCACCCTCAACATATGAGAACTATCAATAATGCTTTGTATGAAACGTTTTAAACAAATGAGTGTTCATGCCATTTTCATTGGCATTGGATTATTCGCGAATGTTGCACTTGCTCAGGATTCGGCAAAGGCGAATGCTATTGCAGAAAGCAAAATTCGTAATATCGATGGTGTAGCTGCAGTCGTCAACACGGGTTATGTAACCCGCAAAGAAATTGATGACCGAATTGCTACACTTAAAAAACAAGGTGTGAAATTGCCGGAAGATGGCACGGTGCGTAAAATCATTCTGGATAGACTCATCCTTGAAAAAATTCAACTACAAAATGCTGACCAGGAGGGCGTTGCTGTCAGCAACAAAGAGTTAGACAAGATTATTGGTGATGTTGCAGCAAAAAATAAGCTATCTGTTGCTGAGTTCAAGGCAAAAGTAATTGCCTCCGGCACTACCTTTGAGCGCTATAAGCAGTTATTGCGGGATGACGTCATGATTACCCGTTATCGCGAAAGAGAAGTCGAGGGCAAGCTCAAGGTTTCAGATGCTGAAATTGATAACTTTATTGCTGAACGTACGCGGGCAACTTCTGGCGCTGGAGCTACGAGGTCGGCACCTGCTGCCAAAGGCGAACCCGAAGAAATCGACCTAGCTCAAATCTTTATCCCTGTTGATGCTGGTGCAGGTGCTGGAGCTCAGGCTGAAGCAAAAAAGAAAGCGGACGCTCTATTAAAGGATGCTCGTGGAGATGTTGATTTTCTGCAGCTGGGCGCAATGGCTGCAAAAGATAATCCAAAGATTAAGTTTCAAGAATTAGGCTATCGCACTCCTGATCGTTTGCCACAATTATTTTATGAAGCAATTCGCAATACTGGTGGTGGACAGGTTGCTAATACGGTTGTGAAAAGTCCTGCTGGATACCATGTGCTTAAAGTTTTGGATCGCCGTGCAGCAGGAGCAAGTGCGCCTCCGCAGCAGGCTGCAGCACCTGATGCTGGCTCACCTACTCCGCAAAATATTCCTATTACACAAACTCTCTCCCGTCATATTTTATTGCGTAGTCGTGCTGGCTTAAGTGATCAAGATGCAGAGAGGCGTTTGCAAGGCTACCGTGATCAGATACGGGCAAAGACTGCAGACTTTGCGGAACTTGCAAAGAAATATTCTGAAGATGGATCTGCGCCAAATGGCGGTGAGCTAGGTTGGATGAGTCCTGGGGATTTGGTTCCCGAATTTGAGCAGGCCATGAATCGTCTGCAAATTGGCGAGGTTAGTAATCCTGTTAAAACTGAATTTGGTTGGCACCTAATTCAGGTATTGGAGCGTCGCGAAGGTCAGCTCACCGTTGAGAAGCAACGTCAATTTGCACGAGCAGCAATTCGTGAGAAAAAGTTTGATCAAGCTTATCAAGAGTGGATGCGTGAGCTGCGTGATAACGCAACTGTAAAAATTCTGAACGTGGAAGATGAAGCAAGTAGCGCACCTCGTTAATCTCGTTGTAACCACCGGTGAACCAGCCGGTATCGGGCCTGAAGTTTCTTTAGCTGCCTCGCTTGAGTTTCTACGTTCACATGCAGATGCTCACATCACTTTATTAGGTAACGATAAGTTACTGAGAATACCTGGGGGCCTTGGTTCAGACCTATCTAGTCGATTACAAATCCAATCCGTCCTCCTCGGGGCCCCTGTCGTTTTGGGTAGCTTGAATTCTCAAAACGCCCAGTATGTAGTGCATCTTTTAGATCGGGCGATTGATGGTTGTCAGCAAGGGCGCTTTGATGCCATGGTGACCGCACCCCTTCAAAAAAGTATTATTAATGAGGCTGGTATGCCATTTACAGGGCATACGGAATACCTAGCACAGCGCTGCAAGGTTTCTCATGTGGTGATGATGTTATGTGCGCCGTTGCCCATCGGTTTTTTGGGGCTCAAGACACCCAGAGATTTACGTGTTGCTCTTGTCACAACCCATCTTCCTTTAAAGGAAGTTCCACAAGCACTGAGTTATGACTTGATATTAGAAACGATTCAAATCGTTAATCAAGATTTACAGCAGAAATTCGGAATCGCTAAGCCTATCATTCGGATGGCGGGTTTAAATCCACATGCAGGAGAGTCTGGTTATTTGGGCCAAGAAGAAATTGAAATCATCTCTCCGGCCATTGAAGCAGCTAAGAAGATGGGAATCCTTGTTTCTGGTCCTTATCCCGGCGATACCATGTTTGATCCAGAATCTGTTGCGCAAGTAGATGCTTTCATTGCGATATACCACGATCAAGGACTCGCACCGTTCAAGTTTGTTACCTTTGGTAATGGCGTGAATGTCACTTTAGGATTACCTATTATTCGAACTTCCGTAGATCACGGAACCGCCTTGGATATTGCTGGCAAAGGGCTGGCTGACTCGGGGAGCATGCTTGAGGCTTTGCGCTTGGCATATAAGTTGGCTCTGAATAAACGAAAGCAAGACTAATCTATGCATCGCGCTCGCAAACGATTTGGCCAAAACTTTTTGCAGGACAACGGAATTATTTATTCTATTGTTGCGCTTATCAATCCTAGTGCGGATATGCATGTCATTGAGATTGGTCCTGGCCTGGGTGCGCTAACACTCCCTTTGTTGAGTAATCTTGATCACCTAGACCTTTTGGAGATTGACCGTGATTTGGTAGCTTTTTGGAATGAGAAAAATCTCAAAGGCCTCTCGGTGATTGAGGGTGATGCGCTCAAGTTTGACTTTTTGACATGGGCTCAGAATAGATCGACTAAGCAAGGCTTATGTAAGGTAGTTGGTAATCTTCCATACAACATTTCTTCACCTTTATTGTTCCATTTGGTTTCTGCAGCAGCCTCAATCGATGAACAGGTATTTATGTTGCAAGCAGAGGTGGTGGAAAGAATGGTTGCGAAGGCGGGAAGCTCTGATTTCAGTCGTCTGTCGGTCATGCTGCAAGCTCGTTACGATATGGAGTTGGTGCTAGAGGTTCCTCCTGAGGCTTTTGATCCTCAGCCTAAGGTGAACTCTGCTGTCGTGCGAATGATCCCAAGAAGGGGCTTTACGTTGACAGATGCTCAATGGAATTCATTGGAAAAAGTAGTTGCTGCCGCCTTCTCTCAAAGAAGAAAAATGTTGCGGACTAACTTGAGTGTTTTTTCAGACAGATTGGGTTTGACGGAGATAGAGCTTAAGGCGAGAGCCCAGGATATTTCCGTTGACCGCTATATCGAGTGGGCTAAAGTTCTAGCCTCATAAATCAATATTCAGTCCTGACTCAGCACTGAATTACTGCCTTCTAGTGAATTATTTATAAGCGCTGGGGTCAATCACACGCATTTCAGCTTCAATCCAACCTTCTACCTCGCGTTGAAGTTCTTCAGCTGACTTATTGGTTGAGCTAATCGCAGGCCCAATTGAAAAGATGACTGTGCCCGGTTGCTTGATAAAGCTATTTTTCGGCCAGCAACGACCAGCGTTGTGCGCAATCGGAATCACTAGTGCATCTGTAGCACTCGCAAGGCGTGCTCCACCTTTGCGGTAAGGCTTGGTTGAACCAATAGGGGTTCTAGTGCCTTCTGGAAACATCATGATCCATTTGCCTTCACTTAAGCGTTTACGGCCTTGAGTCGCTACAGAATGGGCTGCTGTCTGTTTATTGGAACGATTAATGTGGATCATCTTCAGTAGCGCTAGGGCCCAACCAAAGAAAGGAATCCAGAGAAGTTCACGCTTAAATACAAAGCAAAGTTGTTTTGGTAGTAGCGCGATATATGCAATAGTTTCGTAAGCGGACTGGTGCTTACTTAAGATGATGACCCGCTCATTGAGTACAGCCCGCATGTTTTCCATGCCGCGGATTTCATAATGAATGCCGCACAATGGCTTTAATAAGGCGATAACGATTTTGTTCCAGAGTCCAATAAAGGTATAGCGGTTTTCAGGACTCAGAAATGGAAAGGCCAGCATGCATAGCACTGACCAGATGGGTGTAAAGATAACTAAAAATAAGGCAAAGAGGATGGAGCGAATCAATTTCACGATGGGTCTAAGCCTTATTTTCTAAAAGTG
The DNA here is from genome assembly GCF_018882045.1 of Polynucleobacter sp. Fuers-14. Classification (NCBI taxonomy): domain Bacteria; kingdom Pseudomonadati; phylum Pseudomonadota; class Betaproteobacteria; order Burkholderiales; family Burkholderiaceae; genus Polynucleobacter; species Polynucleobacter sp. Fuers-14. Next base: position 180,605 of record NZ_JACVPG010000011.1, read on the forward strand.
CATTTGCAAAAGCCAGTAGATCAGCATGAATTTGTGTGCCTTCAGGTAGGTCACCTTTTGTAAGCGTTTTTTCACCCTTACCTGTGAGCACTAGGTGAGGTGAAGCTCCTAAGGCTACTCCAGCTTGAAGATCCCGTAAAGAATCCCCCACTATAGGAACGCCTGTCAGTGGTTTGGTGCTATCCGTCCTCTTATAGCGCAATGCAATTTCTTTCATCATGCCTGGTGCCGGTTTACGGCAATCACATTGATGTGAATCTTGATGAGGGCAAAAGAAGATGCTGTCGATATGACCGCCTAATGGCTTTAGCAAAGTCTCCATTTTGCTATGCATGGCATGTAAATCATTAATTGTGAAGTAGCCCCTGGAAAGACCTGACTGATTGGTTGCTAAAGCAATTTGATAGCCCGCTTGATTGAGTAAGGCTATCGCCTCTAAGCTTCCTCGAAGGGGAATCCATTGATCTACTGACTTCACATAATCATCGCGATCTTCATTGATCACGCCATCGCGATCAAGAATGACTAATTTAGAAGAGCTGGAGCTCATGCTAATTTGCCGAGATCGGCAACGAGATTCATTTTCTGGTGAAGTTGTTGCAGGAGGGCGAGGCGATTATCTCGTAGCTCAGGATTAGGATCCATGACCATCACATCTGCAAAGAATTGATCAATTGGTCCGCTCAAGGCGACTAGCGCTCTTAAGAGCTCAACAAATTGACGTTTTTCATAAGCAGCATTGAGTGCAGGAATCACCGCTTCCAATGCCTTGTGTAGTGTTGCCTCTGCTGGAATTTGCAGTAATTTGGCTGAACACGCTGCAGGAATAGCGGTAGTGGTTTTCTTCAGAATATTACTGATGCGCTTATTTGCGGCAGCTAGTTGAGCAGCTTCTGCCAGAGCATTAAATTCACGCAGGGCAGTCAATCGCTCGATCAAGTCATTAATTTGTGCTGGTTCTTGGCTCAGGACGGCATCAATCTCCGCACTAGTAAAGGCTTTACCAGCAACTGACTGGTCCCGCAAATAGGCGCGCAAGCGATCAATAATGAACGCATAGATATCGGCGGCTTTTGCTTTATCTTTTACATCCGCTTGGGGAAACTGCGCACGAGCTAATTCGATTAATTCAGGCAAATTCAGCGAAAGATTCTTTTCTAAGAGCAAACGGCAAATGCCTAAGGCATGACGACGTAGTGCATACGGGTCTTTATCGCCAGTAGGGGCCAGTCCAACACCCCAAATGCCAACTAAGGTTTCTAATTTGTCGGCAATAGCTAAGATCGTGCCAGTTTGGGTTTGCGGCAGAGTGTCGCCTGCAAAGCGCGGCATATAGTGTTCGCTGCAAGCACTAGCAACATCAGCATGCTCGCCATCATGAGTAGCGTAATAACGCCCCATAATGCCTTGCAACTCTGGGAACTCGCCAACCATATCAGTTAGTAAGTCTGTCTTAGCAATTTCTGCAGCGCGTGAAGCTAGCTTTTCATCGGCACCCAGTCTTTTGGCGATACCTACAGCTAACCCTTGAACGCGCTTTGTGCGATCTAGCTGATTGCCTAACTGGTTGTGATAAACCACCTTGCCAAGATCTGCCACACGAGAAGCCAAAGGGCGCTTTTGATCTTGCTGGAAGAAGAAGCGAGCATCGGACAAGCGTGGGCGTACAACGCGCTCATTGCCTGAGATGATGGCGTCTGGCTTACTTGTTTCAATATTAGAAGCAATCAAGAAACGATTACGTAATTTGCCTTGTTTGTCTGTCAATGCAAAATACTTTTGATTGGTTTGCATGGTCAAAATCAAGCATTCTTGAGGTACCTCTAAGAACTCTTGATCAAAATGGCATTCGTAGATGGCCGGCCACTCAACAAGGGCTGTTACTTCATCTAGAAGGCTATCCGGCATTAATACCAGATCCTCGCCAGCCGCTTTTAATAGGGCAGCTTCAATTTGCGCCCGACGCTGATTAAAGCTAGCAATAATCTTGGCTTTGGACTGGAGTTCGGTTTCGTATTGGTCTGCATTCGTAATGGTGATGAGGCCGGGAGCTAAAAAACGATGGCCTTCAGTTTGATTGACTGCATCAATACCTAAAGCACTGATGTTTAAAGTAGTGGCGCCATGTAGTGCAATGATACGGTGGGCAGGGCGAGCAAATTGCACGTCGGCCAATCGACCATCCTTTTGTAACACTTGGTAGTGCATCATTTTTGCAATGGGCAGCTTGCTTAATGTTTGTTCAAGCGCAGTCTGCGCCGTTTGCTCAAGAGCAGCACCTTTAGCAATGACATTAAGGTACAGGGCTTCATTCTTACCCTCACCCGCTTTTTCTAAAGTGGCAAGATCAATATCTCCATACCCTAGAGCACCCAATTTCTTGAGTAGTGGTGGGGTTGCTTTACCTTCAGCGTCAAATGCAATGCTAGTAGGTAATAATTTTTCCCGCACAGGGTAGTCAGGCGCTTGATCAAGAACCTTAGTGACTTGTACGGCTAAACGACGCGGTGTTGCAAAGCCGGTCATCTTGGATGATTCGGATGCAAGGCCGGCTGTTTTGAGTGCTGCAAAGATGCCTTCGCTAAATGCATCGCCCAAGCGACGCAGAGTCTTAGGTGGCAGTTCTTCGGTAAATACCTCGATCAATAAAGTCGCTGATTGAGGATTTGAATTAGATGTGCTCATAAGTGGAATACAAAAATCTCGATGCGCTTAAGCCTGAGCTTTAGCTTGACGTTGACACATTGGGAAGCCCAGTTTTTCTCTAGACTCAAAGTAGGCCTGCGCCACTGCCCGAGAAAGATTACGAATGCGGCCTATGTAGGCTGCACGCTCAGTCACCGAGATAGCGCCACGCGCATCCAGCAAATTAAATGTGTGCGCTGCTTTAAGTACCATCTCGTAAGCAGGTAGTGCCAGTGGAACTTCCATCAAACGCTTTGCTTCACTTTCATAGTTTGTGAAGTTGGCAAAGAGTAAATCAGTATTGGAGTGTTCAAAGTTGTAGCAAGATTGCTCCACTTCATTCTGGTGATATACATCCCCATAAGAGATGCCGTCGGCCCATACTAAGTCGTAGACGTTAGAGCAGTTTTGGATATACATTGCCAAACGCTCAATACCGTAGGTAATCTCACCAAGAACAGGCTTGCAATCTAAGCCACCTACTTGTTGGAAGTAAGTGAACTGCGTCACCTCCATGCCATTGAGCCAAACTTCCCAGCCAAGACCCCATGCACCCAGTGTTGGGTTTTCCCAATCGTCCTCTACAAAACGAACATCATTCTCTTTAAGGTCTAAGCCTAAAGCGGCAAGAGATCCTAGGTAAAGATCGAGAATATTTTCAGGTGCTGGCTTGAGGACTACTTGATATTGATAGTAGTGTTGTAAGCGATTTGGATTTTCACCATAGCGACCATCTTTAGGTCGGCGGGATGGCTGAACGTAAGCTGCTTTCCAAGGCTCAGGACCAATGGCGCGTAAGAAGGTTGCGGTATGGGATGTACCGGCACCAACCTCGAGGTCGATAGGTTGCAATAGGGCACAACCTTGTTGGTCCCAATAATCTTGAAGTTTGAGAATGATTTGCTGAAAAGTAAGCATGATTAACCTGGCTAAGCCTTTGATTTTACATGGCTAGAGCACTCTAGAGTTAAAAATGCTTAAAAACGCCTGTGACGAATCAGACCCCAAAGCAAGAGCAGGCAAGAAATACCCAAAATCGGTAAATTGCCCCAAATGACATAAGGTGTTTTTCCAGAATACGCCTGAACCTGGGTGCTGAGGGTTGTTTGGGTAAATTCCGGGAGCGCTTTTAGTACTCTGCCATCAGGACCAAGAACTGCAGTAATTCCGGTATTGGTGGCACGCAAGGCGGGAAGTCCAGTTTCCAGGGAGCGCAATTGTGAAAGCCTGAGTTGTTGAGTGGATGCTTGAGAATCCCCAAACCAGGCTAGATTGGTCATGTTAATAAGTAGGTTGACTGGCTGGTCGCTATGTTGAATGCGGGAGGCGAGTTCGCCACCAAAGACGTCTTCATAGCAAATCGTAATTGCCGCATGAAGATCATCTTGATCCTTGCGCACAATCGCAAAGGGGGGTTGATCTAGTTTTCCTCTTGCAAAGTCGCTCATGGGTACATGAAAGGCTTTAACGAACCACTGAAAACCTAGAGGGATAAATTCTCCAAAGGGAACGAGGTGGGCTTTATCGTATTGATAGGGCAATGCATTGGGCGAGAGTCCAGTAGCGCGATTCGAATACTGCATACCGCCTTCTCCAGGCACTTCGCCGATCAAGCCAAGCAGAATGTTGCTGTTACCTTTATTGGAAAAATCTTGCAGGTAATTAAATAAGCCAATTGGCAAATTGGGAAGTGGCCATGGAAACGCAGTCTCAGGAATGATGATAAGGTTGGCTGCTTCTTTAGTAATTTCTCCAGCATAGAAATCGATTTGCCTGCCAATAGCTTGAGGATTGAATTTCAGACTTTGTTCAAAGTTGCCTTGAATTAAGCGAACGCTAATTGGCTCTCCAACTGGCTTGGTGAAAGTAAATAAATTAGCGCTTTGAGAAATCCCAATGACAGCCAATATGAGGAACATGCTAGAAATGACATGCTTACGGGCTTGGTAAATTTCCCAGGAGGCCCATACTGCCAAAAAGGTACATGCTAGCCCGCCAAAGAAGGGTGCGACAGGCGCAAATGGGCCATTGAACTGGGTTTCTGCAAAGCCCATCCAAGGAAATCCAGTGAAGATATAGCCTCGTAGAAATTCCGCAAGAACCCAACTCGCTCCCAGCAGCAGACCAAATAAGCGACTCTGTTTAAACAGTGGAATAGCAAGTGTTGCTAATGAGAAATAGAGCGCCACATAAGCAGAGAGCAGGAATACACCCATACAAGCAAGTGGCGCACTCATGCCACCAACATCATGCAGGCTGATGTAAAGCCACCATAGACCTACAACAAAATAAGCGATGCCGAATGGGAGGCCTAAGACAAATTGTTTTTTAAAGGAGATGGGCTTCTGATCAAGACGCCACCACAGAAGGCTGAGAACGGGGATCTGAATCCAGCCACCATAGGGTAACTCAGCAACGGCAGCAAGGACCGCTCCCAATACAAACAGAATGCAAACTGAAAAGATTTTGATGCTCATGCCCGAATGATTGGAGTGCTGATCAAACAATGTAAATCTCAGTCTGATTTTTTATTGGATTGTCGTGCAAGCAGAATGTGAATTTGTCTTGGGTCGGCGCGCTGTACTTCAAATTCAATGCCACCTATTTCAATGATCTCACCCATTTTAGGAACGCGGCCTAAATGCTGAATCACCAAGCCCGCTACCGTCTCAATCTCATCCGCTTCAAAATCAGTACCAAGTCTTTCATTGAATTGCTCAAGCTCGGTAATACCTTTAACGCGAATGTCGCCGTTATCTAAGGCGATGAGGTTATCGGCTTCTTCATCGACGTCATGTTCATCCTCAATGTCGCCAACGATCTGCTCGAGCACATCTTCAATAGTAATAATGCCGGCAATGCCGCTATATTCGTCAACTACGATGGCTAAATGATTGCGGTTGTCTTTGAAGTCTCGCAATAAGACGCTAAGACGTTTGGATTCTGGAATAAATACGGCTGGGCGTAGCCAATCCCGCACCTGAAAATCTTTTTCTGTAGCGTGACGTAATAAATCTTTCGCTAACAAAATACCAATGACGTTATCTCGACTGCTTTCGAATACAGGAAAGCGTGAGTGAGCCGCTTCAATAACGCTCTTAATAATTTCAGCGAGAGGTTGACCAATATCGATCCAGTCAATTTGGGCGCGGGGTACAAGGATATCGCGGGCACACAACTGCCCCACTTGAAAAACACCTTCAATCATGGAGAGGGCATCCGCATCAATCAATCCCTCGGCTTGAGCTTCTCGAAGGGTATCAATTAGTTCCTGACGGCGTTCACTGGGTTCAGTTGGCTGCGGAGTTAAAAAATCAGCCAAGCGATTTAAAAGGGATTTATTGGGGTCAGGCATATAGCAAGAATAGCGTAGAAATATGGCAAATCAAGAATAGGGGTTGGCAAAGCCTAATTTTTGGAGAATTTGGATTTCCAGGGCCTCCATTTTTTTGGCGTCCCGACTGACCTCGTGATCGTGACCTTGAGCATGAAGGCAGCCATGCACAATTAAGTGGGCCAAATGGGCTTTCAGTGATTTACTTTGCTCTTTGGCTTCTTTTTGTAGAACTGGTAAGCAAAAAATAATATCTGCCACCACAGCATCTTTTGAAAGCTCGTAAGGAAAAGTTAAAACATTGGTGGCGTAATCTTTTTGACGAAAAGCCAAGTTCAACTTTTTGCCTTCTGCAGTATTGACAAAGCGAAGGGTGATTAAGCCGCTAAGAGCTGTGGTACTTTTCACCCATTTCTTAATTAGCGCAGAGGATGCTGTTTTATTGATGGCGGACTCAATCGCTAGGCTAGCGTATTGCAGATCAATTGTTAGCTTGGGGGAATTGCTTTTGTTATTAGTTGGCATGGGCTTCTTCTAACTCGCCTCTAAGGGTGTAGTTTAGAACTTCCGTAATGCGAATGTCTACGAATTGACCAATGAGACTTTCAATATCTTGATCGGGTGCTGTGAAATGAATGACACGATTATTTTCAGCGCGACCTTGTAAGTTGATGCCATCCTTAGCAAGACCCTCAATCAATACTCTTTCAGTATTGCCCAACATTTTTTGGCTAATTTGGTTTGCCTGTCCCTCAACTAATGCCAGTAAAGTTTGGAGGCGCTTGAGTTTTACTTCGTAAGGTGTGTCATCGTGAAGGTTTGCCGCAGGAGTTCCTGGGCGTGGGCTAAAGATAAAACAAAAGCTGTTATCAAAGTTCAGCTCTTTCACCATCTTCAATAGTTTTTCAAAGTCAGCCTCAGTTTCACCTGGAAAGCCCACAATGAAATCACTCGACAGTGTCAGGTCGGGGCGAACAGCGCGCATCTTACGAATAATGCTCTTGAACTCTAGGGCTGTATAGCCGCGCTTCATCGCTGAGAGCATAGAATCCGAGCCATGTTGTACAGGCAGATGTAGGTGACTTACAAGCTTAGGCACTTTAGCGTAGACGTCAATGAGGCGTTGTGTAAATTCTTTAGGGTGGCTGGTGGTAAAGCGAATCCGTTCAACCCCAGGAATGTCAGCGATGTATTCAATCAATAGAGCAAAGTCAGCGATTTCTTCGGTATCACCCATCTTGCCAAGATAAGCGTTTACGTTTTGACCAAGCAGCACAATTTCTTTGACGCCTTTGCTAGCAAGGCCAGCGACTTCTGTCAGCACATCATCAAATGGCCTGGAGACTTCTTCGCCACGCGTATAGGGCACAACACAATAGCTGCAATACTTAGAGCAACCTTCCATGATGGAGACGTATGCAGAGCCACGAGTTTGGCGAGATGCGGGAAGATGGTCAAACTTTTCGATTTCGGGGAAAGAGATGTCTACTTGAGAGACTCCAGTTTTGCGACGCTGTGCAATGAGGTCGGATAGGCGATGGAGTGTTTGAGGCCCAAACACAACATCGACGTAAGGAGCACGACTAACAATTTGTTGACCTTCTTGGCTGGCAACGCAGCCACCAACGCCAATCAGTAAGTCGGGCTTCGTTTTTTTGAGTTCACGCAGCCGTCCCAAATCTGAAAAGACTTTGTCTTCCGCTTTTTCGCGAATAGAGCAGGTGTTGAGAAGAACCACGTCGGCATCTTCAGGGCGATCCGTCATGACCATGCCTTCATCGGCATGCAGGAGGTCTGCCATTTTTCCCGAGTCGTACTCGTTCATTTGACAGCCAAAGGTTTTGATATAGAGCTTTTTCATATGCCGTTCTCAGGTTTATAGCTGGGGGCGAAGCTCAGATTTTACTGCCTAAGACCCAAGTTGTTCTTATATGAGCCTGTAGGCCAAAATTGCCACGATAGTGGGCGGAATAGCTGCCATCAATAGATATAGTGCTGAAACCGTATGTCCAGGAAAGTGGCCACGCAAGATCGCAATACCTGCTGGGTTGGGAGCATTAGCAATGACGGTGAGGCCACCACCGGCAACCGCTCCACCCACTAATGCCAGCTTGAACTCCGGTGAGGTTCCCGTAACCAATGATCCTAGATAGGTCAGCGCTGCATTGTCGGTGAAGGCAGTCAGAACAAGGCTGCCATAAAAGACTGCAGTAGGACTCATCATTTCGAGAATGGGTTGCAGCCACCATCCTTGTAATGCACCCAATACTACTAAACCACCCAGGAAGAATCCCACCAAAAGCGCTTCTTTCAGAATAAGAGGACTTTGATGTTTTGGATATGCCGTGGTGTAACCAATAAAGAAGAGCAGAATCCACGTGAAAATAATTGGATCATGCGCAAAGTAAACCACTCCAAAGAGGAAAAGCAGGTGCGTCAAAATAACTGCTAAAGGAATTTTGACTTCCTGTTTATCGGTATTAGGTTCGATTAATTGGCGATGAAATAAAAGAGTTGCTGCCAGAGCATTGATAAAGATTGCAATGCAAGACTCTAGACCAAAGTTGCTAAACATAAATGCTGAACTCCATCCCCAAGTGGAGGCCACCATCAGAACGGGCGGAGCAGCAAAATTGGTGAGCGTGCCCCCAATTGAGATGTTTACAAAGAGCACGCCAAGAGTGCCAAACAGAAGCGCTTTGGAGCATTGGTGGCGATAGACAAGATCGCGTAATAAAAATGCAGCCAGGGTCATCGCTGCAGGTTCAGTAATTAGAGAGCCAAGGAGTGGTGTGGCTCCTAGGGTTAAAAAATATAATGCAGGAGCGCTTCTGATGCGGAATAGGTATTGCAGGCCATTAGCTAGCACATGCAAAATTAAAGTAGAAAAATACAGAATAGGTTTTGTGCCCGCCACAATCATGATGGCAAAAACAAAGAGTGGTTCTGTGAAATTGCGTTTATTGAGAAAGTTCTTGGCAGTCCCTAAGTCATCGTAGAAAGAAATGAAAATAACCAATATGGCAGCCCAAAAGCCAAAGACAATTTCTACCTCTCCAAGAAGATGCCAAAGGCCAGCATGCCGAGGAGATTTTTTAGCAATCGATTCAAAATAGCCTGTGCAAAAGGTATGCAAAACAGCAATTGCAAAAATAATGCTCGCACCAAGTTCTGTGGGGGTAAAGTTCATAGCAGAATGGTAGCAGGTGCTTCATGAGATTTAGGCATTGTTGATTTAGGAGATTTTGGTGAAATTAAAGATTGGGTATCAAGAGCTTATTCAGGAGGCAATGGCTGAAATTGAGACTCTTTCCGTAGAAATAGCATCGGATTTAGTGGCGGACACAAATGTGGTGTTTGTAGATATACGGGATGTTCGTGAATTAGAGCGAGAGGGCATGATTCCAAATGCGCTGCATGCCCCCAGGGGAATGTTGGAGTTTTGGGTTGATCCTGACAGCCCTTATTACAAACCCATATTTGGCGAAGGCAAGAGGTTGGTGTTGTATTGCGCCTCGGCTTGGCGTTCAGCCTTAGCAACGCAAACTCTCCAGAGAATGGGAGTACCCAATATATGCCATTTGGAAGGTGGTTTTAGTGCCTGGAAGAAGGCGCAATTACCCATCGTAGCAAAAGCAAGCAAATCCCATTCCGGTTAAAGTCGGTCTTGATGATTTTTTTGCATTAATTTTTTAGGATTCTTATGAGAAAAGTAGTTTCGCAATTTGGCCAAGGACCCCTTCAGCAGAAATTAAGCGCTGGTGATTTGCATTTTTTTTCTGATGCAGAAGTATCTAAAGGCGGCTCTGGTACGGGCCCGAGTCCTCACGAGTATCTGGGTGCTGCTTTAGCTGCTTGTACCTCAATGACTCTCAAGATGTACGCTGGGCGCAAAGAAATGAAATTAGATAATGCGATTGTGACTGTGGATATCGAGCGGAATGATGATGTTGAAACATTCTTCCGCGAGATTCAGTTGCAAGGCAATTTGAGTGCTGAGGAAAAGGAGCGCTTATTGGAGATTGCGCATAAATGCCCTATCCATAAAGCATTGGCAGGCCAGATCCAAATAAAAACCCAGCTGGTAAATTAATACTAGCTGGGTTGGTATTGCTGAACTCGGGCCTCAATAGGCCTGGGTGCTCTGCTTAGCTAGGCCTATTAATTAGGCGCCTGAGCCGGCTGATTATTTTTACCAGCGTTATAGCCAGAGTTGTAATTAGAAGCTTCATTTTTCTTGTAAGCATCATAGACATATCCAGATGCTGCGCCAACTGCTGCACCACCAACTGCGCCCCAGATAGGATTGCCGTGGAAGATTGCGGTGCCAACAGCACCAGCTGCTGCGCCAATGCTTGCGCCCGAAAGTGTGCGTTGCTCTGTATTGCTCATGTTTGAGCAGCCAGCGATTGCTAAAGTTGCTGCGGTAATTGCGATAATTTTTTTCATCTCAACTGATCCTTTAAATGGGTATTCGTTTGTCTAAGTTACTTAGATTATTTTCTGGCGCAAGGGAAGCGTGAAGCTAAGAAGCCCAAGAAAACGCCTGCTGCTGGTTTGTCTGCAACTTGTGGGGTGTTGTTTGCAAACTTCACAAAATCACCAATGACTTCATCACGCGCTGGAGCAGGTTGTTTAACGCAAATAAATGGCTTTGCACGTTGTGGGTGACGAGTAGCTAAATAGGTTTCATAAACAGAGGTAGTAAAGCCAATACAGAAACTACGAGATTCTGGGCTTGCAGGAAGTTTGCAAACATTCGCAAGTTCTTGAGTGCTTAATACCTTGATGGTTTCTTGTGCTTGAGCAAGACCGGAAAATGCGGCTAAAGCGGCCAATGCGATGAGGATTTTTTTCATGGGTTCTCCCTTAGGTGTATGTAAAAACGATGATAAACCATAGAAATCTCTCCATATGCACTAAATAGGTGCGCTATGCCCCTTTTTGGGATTTTTCATTCCCCATAATGAGGCAAAAAATAAGAGGGGAAATTGCATGGAAACTTTGAAATCTGGAAGTGATGCTTTATTTATCTTGCTTGGCGCCATCATGGTTCTTGCCATGCATGCAGGCTTCGCATTCTTGGAGTTAGGAACGGTTCGGAAGAAGAACCAAGTCAATGCCTTAGTCAAAATCTTGGTGGACTTTGCGGTCTCAACAATTGCCTATTTCTTTATTGGCTACAGCATTGCTTATGGCGTGAACTTTTTCTCTGGGGCGGAGTTGCTAGCGGAAAAGAATGGCTACGAGTTAGTCAAATTTTTCTTCTTACTGACTTTTGCCGCTGCTATCCCTGCCATTATTTCTGGCGGCATTGCAGAGCGCGCTAAATTTAATCCGCAACTAGTTGCCACTTTTGTATTGGTAGGTTTTGTCTACCCATTCTTTGAAGGCATTGCTTGGAATCAGCATTACGGTATTCAGGCTTGGATCAAGGGATTTACTGGTGAAGAGTTTCATGACTTTGCAGGATCAGTAGTAGTTCATGCAGTAGGTGGTTGGATTGCCTTGCCTGCTGTTATTTTGCTGGGCGCGCGCCGTGGCCGTTACACAAAAGAAGGTCAAATTTCTGCTCATCCACCATCAAGCATTCCTTTCTTGGCCTTGGGTGCATGGATCTTAGCGGTAGGTTGGTTTGGCTTTAATGTGATGAGTGCACAAACGATCGACAAGATCAGTGGTTTGGTCGCGATGAATTCATTGATGGCAATGGTTGGTGGAACATTGGCTGCTTGGGCGGTGGGTCGTAACGATCCTGGCTTTACCTACAACGGGCCACTTGCTGGTTTGGTTGCAGTGTGCGCAGGGTCAGACTTAATGCATCCGCTTGGCGCTTTGTTTGTTGGCTTAGTTGCCGGCGCATTGTTTGTATATATGTTTACGTTGGTTCAAAACCGCTGGAAGATTGATGATGTTCTCGGTGTTTGGCCCTTACATGGTTTGTGCGGTCTTTGGGGTGGATTGGCTGCTGGCATCTTCGGCACCAAAGCCTTGGGCGGAATTGGTGGCGTGACTTTTACTGGCCAGCTAATTGGCAGTGCTTTAGGTGTTGGGATTGCATTCCTTGGTGGCTTTATTGTCTATGGCACCCTGAAAGCAGTATTGGGTATTCGCATGTCTCAAGAAGAAGAATTTGAAGGTGCGGATTTAAGCGTGCACCGCATTTCCTCTACGCCCGATCGCGAGCCAAACTGGTAATGTGCTTTTAGTGCATAGTCGTTCATCTATAGCCTGATTCATACCTATAATGAGTCATGGCTATATTTGAACTAGATGGAAATGCCCCTCATTTAGCTGAGGGTGCTTGGGTTGCCGACAGCGCAGAAGTGATCGGTAAGGTTGAACTTCATCAAGATGCGAGTATCTGGCCCAAAGTGGTTATCCGTGGCGATAACGATCTCATTCAAATCGGCGCAGGCAGTAATGTGCAAGACGCTTCTGTTTTACACACTGACCCAGGCTACCCACTCATTATTGGTAAGCACGTCACTGTTGGTCATCAAGTGATGCTGCATGGTTGCCACATCGGAGACGGTAGCTTGATTGGAATTGGCGCGGTGATTTTGAATGGCGCAAAGATTGGAAAAAACTGTCTCGTTGGTGCGGGCGCGCTTGTTACCGAAGGAAAAGAATTTCCAGATGGCTCCATGATTTTGGGAACTCCCGCTAAGGCGGTAAAAGAGTTGACCCCAGAGCAGATCGCTGGCATCCAAGATATCGCTGGTCGATATGTCAAAAATGCGCAGCATTATATGAAGACGCTGAAGAAAATTTCCTAATCTCTTAACTATCACCCGTTAAATATTTTGCTCTACGTATTTAATGTAGTTCTCCCAGTATTTCTACTCATATTGATTGGGTATATTGGTGGGCGATCCGGTAAGTTGGGTATTAACGCTTCAGTTGAGCTCAATCGTTTTGTAGTTTGGTTGGCATTGCCTGCGCAACTCTTTAACTTTGCCGCCAATAGCGGATGGCAAACTCTTTGGCAGCCTGGTTTCATCACTGCTTTTTTTCTAAGTTGTTTAATTGTTTTTCTACTGGTGCTCTTGGTAAGCTGGGTATGTCATCGCGATTTGGCGGCAGCCAGTTTCGATGGCCTCAGCGCCTCTTATTCAAATACTGGGTATATGGGCATTCCTTTGTGTGCACTTGCCCTTGGCCAAGATGGTTTGGCACCCGCGATTATTTCCACCTTCATTGTGTTTGTCATGTTTGCTTTAGCAACAGTCTTGATTGAGATTGGCATCTTGTCGCATAAGAAGCCGCATGAGATTGGGTTGAGCGTCATTAAATCGCTTTGCACCAATCCCTTATTAGTAGCTCCAGTGGCGGGCCTGTTATGGTCTTCCAGCGATTTAACTTTATACGATCCCATTGCACAAGTGATTGCATTCTTAGCAGCCGCATCGACACCTTGCGCTCTTGTTTCCATCGGTCTATTCCTGATGCAAAAAAGTACTGCCGGTCCTGCTCAGGCTTGGGGTATCAGTTTGGCAAAGCTGCTTCTGCAACCTTTGATTGCTTGGGTCATTGCGGCCCCCATCTTGGGGCTACCAGCATTATGGGTGAGCGCTATCGTGATACTTAGTGCGCTACCAACTGGTACGGGGCCCTTTATGTTGGCGCAGTACTACAAAGCTGACGGTAGCGTGATCTCTAGAGTGGTACTAATTACTACTGTGAGTTCTTTGCTGACGCTCTCTTTATTTTTGTGGTGGAACAGCGGGATTTAATCCTTCAGCATCCAATTGTTTTTCCCAAGAGGCATCAATAAAGGCGGGTAGCGTCATGCACTCATGAAAAATTCGCATGAGAGTGGGGTAGGGTTTCACATCCACTTTTGCGCTCAGTGCGTTAAATAGCTGAGGCACTAAGCAGACATCAATCAAGCCTGGTTGATCTCCATAGGCAAATTTCCCAACACGAGAATCAATGCTTAATTGTTTTTCTAGGCTCTCCAGTCCGACCTTGATCCAGTGCCCATACCACTCATCTTTCGCCTCACTGCTGATACCTAGTTTTTTGATGAGGTAGCGTAAGACCCGCAAATTATTGATTGGGTGAATATCACTTGCAATATCCATTGCGACAGAGCGAACCCATGCTCGGTCAATTGCTATTGTTGGTAGGAGTGGTGGCTCAGATTGAATCTCTTCGAGGTACTCAATAATGGCTAAGGATTGATGAATGCTTTTTTCACCATCTTCCAGAAGAGGTACTAAGTGATTGGGATTTTTCTTGCCATACTCCTCACCCAATTGATCTCCGCCATTTTTACCGAGATGTACGGGAATGATTTCGTAATCCATAGCCTTGAGATTGAGGGCAATGCGAACACGAAAAGCGGCGGAGCTGCGCCAAAAGCTATACAGCTTGGAGGTCATATCAACACCTTATTTGCACTCATAGCTAACAGTATATTGAGGATGGTCATTCCAGTCTGCGCTCTCACAAAGTGCATTAGACTCATTGTTATGGAAGACATTAATTTCTGGATTGGCATCATCGCAACCATGGCCTTTGCGGTAACAGGCGTCTTAGCTATTGCAGATCGTGGTGTAGACCTCTTTGGCGTCTTGGTGCTGGGTTTAATTACCGCCATTGGCGGCGGTACCATTCGTGACATTATTTTAGAAGCACCCATTTTCTGGTCTGAGAACCAAATGTATGTGTGGCTTGCGCTCGGCGCTAGCATCCTCACCTTCTTCGCAGAATCTTTCTTCACCCAGCCGCAAATTTATCGGTGGATGCTGTATATCGATGGTTTTGGCGCAGCTCTCTTTGCGATTCAGGGGGCTGATAAGGCATGGAGCATGGGTTATGGTCTGCCTGTGGCGCCAGTCATCCTGGGTGTGATTACTGCAATTGGCGGCGGCCTATTACGGGACGTCTTGGCTGGCAGAAAAACACTCATCATGTCGCATGAGCTTTATGCCATTCCAGTGACTTTCGGTTGTTGTGCATATGTCCTGGTGCTGAACTTCTTGCCTCAGTATGTTGTCGAGGGCTCTGTGATTTGCATGCTCGGAATTTTTGGGCTGCGCGCAGCTGCTATTTACTGGGATCTGCACGTACCCAAAATGTTTATTACTAAAACACGCTAATTGCACCAAGGCTGGGCTCATAGGTGCTGCGTAGCTAGCTCTAATTCCTAAATATCTCGGGAAAACCCCGATCCTATTTGATGGGGAATTACCCTAACTAGTGGATTTCTTTGAATTTTTTCAAAGCATAATCGATCCGTTGTTATTTATTTAATAAAAATAGTTAGGAGCTACTGATGTCAACATCAACTAAAGCAGCCCCAATGACCGCTGAAGAACGCAAAGTTATCTTTGCATCATCTTTAGGTACGGTTTTTGAGTGGTACGACTTTTATCTTTACGGTTCACTTGCGGCAATTATTGCTAAGCAATTCTTCTCTGGCCTAGATGCTGGCTCTGCCTTCATTTTCGCTTTGTTAGCGTTTGCTGCTGGTTTCATCGTGCGTCCATTTGGCGCGTTGGTGTTTGGTCGTCTCGGCGATTTGATTGGTCGTAAATACACCTTCTTGGTAACCATCTTATTGATGGGCGGCGCAACTTTCATCGTGGGTATTCTGCCTAACTATGCAACTATCGGCGTTGCTGCTCCAGTGATCTTGATCGCATTGCGTATGCTTCAAGGTTTGGCTTTGGGCGGTGAGTACGGTGGTGCTGCTACTTACGTTGCAGAACACGCTCCTCATGGTCGTCGTGGTGCATACACAGCTTGGATTCAGACAACAGCTACCTTAGGCTTGTTCCTCTCCTTGCTAGTGATTTTGTTCACACGTGAATTCACTGGCCCAGACTTTGAGGTTTGGGGCTGGCGCGTTCCTTTCATCGTTTCTATTGGATTGTTGGCAGTTTCTGTATGGATTCGTTTGTCCATGAATGAATCTCCAGCTTTCAAGAAGATGAAAGAAGAAGGCAAATTATCTAAAGCGCCTTTGACAGAGTCATTCGGTCAATGGAAGAACTTGAAGATTGTGATCTTGGCATTGTTTGGTCTGGTTGCAGGTCAAGCGGTAGTTTGGTACACAGGCCAGTTCTACGCTTTGTTCTACCTCACACAAGTGTTGAAAGTAGATGCTAAGACAGCGAACTTGTTGATTGCTGGTTCATTAGTAATCGGCACACCATTTTTTGTGGTCTTCGGTAGCTTGTCTGACAAGATCGGTCGTAAAGTGATCATCATGGGCGGTTTGTTATTGGCTGTAATTACTTACATCCCTAACACCCCTGTTTCCGTGTTTAATGCTTTGACACACTTTGCTAACCCAGCGTTGGAAAAGGCAATGGCAACAGCGCCAGCAACTATTACTGCTGACCCGGCTGAATGTACATTCCAGTTCAACCCAACTGGTACAGCGAAGTTCACAAGCTCTTGCGATATTGCAAAACAAGTGATGGCCTCGAACTCTGCTAGCTATACAACTGTTGCGGCTCCAGCTGGTGCCACTGCTGTTGTGAAAATTGGTGATATCGAAATCCCTGGATATACATCTAAGGGCATTGATCCTGCTGAAGCAAAAGCGAAAGATGCTGAGTTTAAAAAGGCAATTCGTGAGGCTTTGAACAAGGAAGGCTATCCTGTTAAGGCTGATCCAGCACAGATTAACTACGTTGCTGTATTGCTCTTGTTGGTCTACTTAGTGCTCTTGGTAACCATGGTTTATGGCCCAATCGCTGCGATGTTAGTTGAGATGTTCCCAACTCGTATTCGTTATACCTCTATGTCCTTGCCATACCACATTGGTAATGGTTGGTTCGGTGGCTTGTTGCCAACGATCTCCTTCGCCTTGGTAGCGCAAAACGGTAACATTTACTACGGTCTCTGGTACCCAATCATCATCGCTGCGATGACATTGGTAATCGGTACACTGTTTATACGTGAAACTAAAGACGTAGATATCTACGCACGTGACTAAGCGGATTGACTAAGATTCCTTAGTCTGCATCAAATAAGAAACCCGATCAGAAATGGTCGGGTTTTTTTATTCCCACAAATCTTTTTGATTGCGACCGTTTAAGAGCTTTTGATTTTGCTGGGCAATAGAGGTTTCTCTTGGACCTGGAATTAAAGTAATTTCAGTTCCAGCAGTGAGAGCTCCAGTTTTGAGTACTCGCAAATACCAACCACTAAAGCCAGACTGCAGCATGGCTTTGCTTGCACCCTTATAACCAACGGCAGCGTTGAATTTGAAACAAGGCTCACGTAGTTTGACTACAGCAAATTCAAGCTCGCCAACAACCAATTTATCCCCAACAAACACTTCTGTTTCTAGCAGGCCTTCGATCGTGAAGTTCTCGCCGATGGCACCATATTGCAAATCAACTGGCTGCTTAGTTTCTCTGGTGAGTAGTTGATTCCAGAAAATGTAATGCTCTGCTGGATAAACATAAATGGCTTTTTCAATTCCGCCATGTACCGATAGGTCAGCTTGTTCATCGCCTTTAATGCCTAGTGGAGTAATTTTAACTGGAGCAGGATTTTCTGAATCACTTACCACCTGCTTGCGAATAGCTGAAGCAACTGATTTGTAATTAGGGTGGTGATTGCCAAACAAAGGAGCTACTTTGCCGGTGGATATAGAAAGAAGTCTCATGAGATGAATGGGGGCTTAAGAGATATTTATTAGTAACGGCAGCGAGCATCACTTTTGTACTTCGTGAAATACACAATGAGATCAGCTTCAGACTTATATTGGGTGTAATAAATCACGGCACGGGCATCGCCCTTGTATTTCGTATAGAACCAAACACCCGGCTCGTTATCACTGGAGTATTGGGCGTCATACACAATGCAGTTTGCTTCTGATTGGTACTTTGTGACAAAGACTTTGGCATTGGCCTCTGATGGGTAATTGGTGATGAAGATTTGGGCTGCAGAAGCGGCGATAGGGAAGCAGTTACTCAAGAGCAGGAAACTGAGAAGGCGCAAGAGAAATGAATTCATCATTTGAGAATATTACGCCTTCTACTTTTTAGGTGTTCATCTGGCTGATATGATCACAGGATGAATTCCTCTCAAAAGAAATCCGTTTTTGCATTGAGCCAATTGGCCTTGGTATTTCTTTGTGCCACCATGAGTTCGAGTATTTACGCTAAGTGGGATGAAGAGCGTGATATGACTACCAATGGCAAAGAGGAGTTGGTCTACTATTTCAAGACTAATGAGCAGGGTCAAAAGCTTGTCTTGGATAAATATGTAAAGCGTCTGATCTTTATACGTCCCGATAAGTTCTATAAGCGCTCAATCAAGCAAATCAAGATTGATGGGGTAGCAGTAGACGTCAATAGCGACCCTTTTTCGCATTACCCTGAACAAACCGCGATTGTGTTTGAGAACAAGGATGAAGTCCTTAAAAAGCTCTTTTTAGCCAAGAAAATCGAATTTAATGTCCTTTATGGCCGAGATGAGGCTGTCAGCACCTTTCAGATCAAATAGGCGCTTAGACGCCCCTGAAGGCAAAAAGGCTTGATTCGTTTAGACAGATGCATGCCGATCATTTACAATAACGAGTTCGGCGAATTAGCTCAGCTGGTTAGAGCGACGGAATCATAAAGCACAAGGTTCTGAGGTTTCCGACCCTTTCCCCAATAAAATCAAGCACTTAGAAAACCAAGGTTTTCACCGTAGCACACACCGTGTGACACACCACCCGCAAAGTACCGAAGAATAAGGCTTCGCTGGCAAAAACCCTTCTAGCTTATGGCTTCTATCGGGGGGTAGTGGAAGAAAGTGTCGTTTAAAACGACATTTTTTATAAGCCTCAAGAATATAATCAAAAAATGAAATTGAAACCAATCGAAAGATTTCAATACGCAAAAAATCCGCTAGTTGAGGTGTTGGTGCAACTTAGATTTCCTAGGCTGCTACAAATACAAGAGCAACTACCTTTGGAGTTTCAAAACAAGATCGCTAGCGATTATCCGATCTTAGAAGTTCTCAATGAGGCCCTTTCAGTGGTTATCGGAGGTGCTGGCAGTAGATTGGAAGATATTCCAGCTAGTCCGATATATAACTTTTCTTCCGCAGATAAATGTTGGCGAATTTCTTTAGCTAGCGACTACTTAGCTTTGAGTTGTTCTCAGTACCAAGGGTGGGAGGACTTCAAGCCACGCTTTACAGCAGCTATCAACCTTTTGATTGAGCTTTATCCAATAAAGTTTTGGACTCGCTTGGGTTTGCGCTATCGTGACTTGATAGTCAGGGAGGATATTGGATTGGAGGGCCGTCACTGGCGCGATTTAATTTCTTCCCATTTATTGGGATTTGCGATTGCGGATGAGATTGCTGACTCTGAGAGGGTAAGTGAGTCTGACGTGCTGGAGCAGCAGGGATTTGTCAATCTAAGGCTTGAATATTGCAATGTCGGCCTCAGGCATGGTTTAATTAAAAGGCAGGAAGATCCGACCAAAACCGCGTATATGATTGACTCGGATTTTTATGTGGATAAACAG
Source organism: Polynucleobacter sp. Fuers-14 (assembly GCF_018882045.1). Classification (NCBI taxonomy): domain Bacteria; kingdom Pseudomonadati; phylum Pseudomonadota; class Betaproteobacteria; order Burkholderiales; family Burkholderiaceae; genus Polynucleobacter; species Polynucleobacter sp. Fuers-14. The sequence continues at coordinate 200,114 of NZ_JACVPG010000011.1, forward strand.
AATCCAGAAGGGATGAATGTAAATGCTGTTGGAGAGCTACTCGAACAATTCCATGCAAATGCCGGATCTCTTTTTAGGGGATGCATTCAAGACGAGCTTCACGAAGCAATGGAGCCCAAAAAAATCAAACCATAAGTCTCTTTACGCGGAGCTTGCAACAACATCTGGCACACCTTTTTTGAGAAAAGGTCTTGAAGGCTGGCAAACATCAGGTGAATTTTCATCTCAGTCTTTGGACTTAATTCCTGATGATCTTGCTGCAACTGGCAAGTACTTATTTGCAGAAGTTGGTGAAAATTTCCGTTCTTTTGTATCTAAGTTGCCTTCAACGAGACACAATTTTGATCTAACTTGGTTCTTACTTGTTGAAAATTCTATAAGTAGAAAAATTAATTCAAATGAGATTGCAACGATAATTTCTGGAATTCATTTGTTGGTTGGGCAAAAATCATTTAATCAAATAAGTATTTTGCTTAAATCAGTAAAACTAAAGACTGTTGCCCCTGAAGTTTTTGTTGCGCTACTTCGATCAACTTATACCGTCAAAGGGTCTCTTGCTAGATCTTGGTTCCAATTTAGGGATGATGTTGATAGAGAGTTAAGGCATCGAGAGCTACCATCCGAAGTCATATTAAAAGGGCTTGATGAGTAGTCTTTATGTCACTTGTTCGAGAGACATCATAAATGCCGACATCGATCTAGGAGTCGGAATTAAAAATATTGAGAGTGAGCAATATCACATAGGCTTGCTTTATAAGCAAGAGGAAGCCCCGCCTCGACTACTGCATCTTGCATGGCATCATGATCTGAAAGATGTTGAATTGCCATCTGACTACTTCATTGGACTAAGTGATTTAGATCGATTTAATAAAATGTACATGGTTTCGCTGGCATCTCGCGTCGCTAATTTCCCGCAAGAAATTCCGTATAGTATTGTCTTTGATGGCGATACTTATTTTGACGATACGGGTAAATATCTCCCCATATCCGCTGGCACCGGATTAACTTGCGCCACTTTCGTCTTGGCTTTATTTGAAAATAGTGGATTTAAGTTGGTAAATTTTTCTACGTGGTCTAACAGAACTGATGATGTAATTTGGCAAAGAAAAATAATTCAAACTTTAAGAGATAAGGGCGGATCATCAGATCATATTGAGGCCCTAGAGAAGAATATTGGTGCATCAAGACTTAGACCGGAAGAGGCTTGTGCCGCAGTTATAAGTAAAATTCACCCTATTGATTTCAAAATGGCAAAAAAAATGGCCGCAGACATCATCAAAGACTTATCGAAAATTAGAACAAGATAATCTATCTCGGAGCGGTAATGGATCGCGCTAATAATTTCAGCAAGAAATACAAGTGCTTATAAGTGATTTAAGTGGGCGTGTAATGAAGTGTCGTTTTAAACGACATTACTAATCTTGTAAGATAAATTCAAGTCTTTGCTAGAGGTTGTTTAATTGAATAATTAACAACATGAAATACAAAGAAGCCGAAGAAGGCCAGGCCCAGCACCCAGTGAGTCAGCTCACTAGTTTCATGCCATTCTTCTGGGCCGTAGTAAAGCAAAAGAGCGGTAACAACTAATATGGCCAAGATTGCTAATTGCGAGAGTCCGCTAATTAGGTTTTTGTGGGCCTTAAGGCCGGCCTTGATGTGAAACGGCATCACTGTTCCAAAAGCCATGAGGGCGAAGGCTGCTGCGATTCCATGAAGAGCCAGCACTGAATGGTCCCCCAGTATCGCTTTTGAAATATGGAATTCGTGACCTACTAAAAATGCAATGCCTGATAAAGAGCAAATGGTAAGGCTGGCAATCGTAAACCAGCGTTGCCAAGTGGGCATTTTTCCAAGACCATGCTTTCTCATGCGGCAATCCTTAATGCTTGGGCAGAGAATTTTGTAAAACAGGGGTGGTTGATGTCTTGTGAGATTGTTAAAACTTTAGTTAAAGCATCTGCATAGACGCATTCAGGAGCAAGGACAGAATAGGACTCGCCAAATTGAATGTGATTCATATCGGTAGGATTAATGATGGGGCTTAGATGAGGGTTTGCATAATATAGACTACTAGTAGCAATAGATCCGTTTTCTAGAGTGCCTACATTTACTAGTTGCTCGGGATTTTTTGGGGAGCGAACTGTAATCAACTGAGAGCTAGAGCCAAATACTCTTAAGTCTCCACCGGCATTTACTGCGCCTGATCTCACGCCACCCGATTGAAGGGCTTCAACAGCTTTATCTACTGCAAATCCTTTTGCAATGCCACCAAGATCCAATTGCAAAGGCTTGATTGATCTTATTTTGTTAGGAGCCATCAGAACAACATCACCCAGACCACCGTACTCTGCTGACTTATTGCTGCAATGACTTGGCAAAAGTCCAGCCTTTAACAATTGAGCGCCAACTCCGCAGTCAAAAGCGCCATTAGATGCTTGATAAATATCCTTAGCGATTGAGAGTACGGCATAAGTCCAGTTATGAATTTCTATAACCTCCAGATGAGCGCGAGCATTAATTCTGCTCAATTCAGAATTGGGGTTATGAAAGCCCATTAAAGATTGCACTTGCTCTATTGCGGCAAAGGATTTCTCAATGGCTGTTATAGGATCTTCATGCGAGATGTCATCGATTGATATCTCTACATAGGTGCCCAGTAGCGGCTTGCAGCGAATCATTTGGACTTAGGTTTTAGTGCTAATTCGTACATCACCATAATTCTCTTCACGCCATCGGTAAGATGCTTGCAAGAGAGGGTGGCGCCAGAGATGTTTTGAATATCTTTTTTTAACTTGATCGGGTCTTCAGCTGTTTTTCCGACAAACTGTTTGCGCCAACTATCTTCGGCTACCTCATAACCATAGGATTCAACATACTCCATGATTTCAATGTTTTGCACAGTTCCATTTGGATTGATGCCAACCGCATAGGTGATCATTTCATGTTTGCCAACTACCTCATCCACAATGAACCAGCTACCATCAGCCGCCTTCCAAGTTCTATCGCCTTTAAATGGGTGGCTTACGCTTGATGCTGATTGCATCTTGTCCTGGACATCCTCAGTAAGCACTAAGGGGTATTTAGTGAACTGCTTGTTAGGAAAGATGAGTTTTTGTGCTTGATCTGCTGACACATAAATTTTTGCGTGGGCATAGATTGGTGCGCCGACTAGAGCAACTCCAGTAAGTGCCAGCAGGGGGTTGGGGTTCCATTTCATGTTTTAGTGCTATAGATAGAATAGTGGAGGATCTGTTTTAAAGTCAGCGAGCAAGCAGTTCGCTTGCTTTAAAGCAAAGCTCACGTAGCTCGGGATTGCTATCCTTGGATTCTGATAGAGCTTCAAACGCAATATATGCCCGCTCTCTAGCGGCGCCACAATGTGTTTCTTGAAACTCAATCATGTAACTTAATGCCCCAATTAATAAGTTTTGAGATCCCATTCAATTGCCTCCATTGATATTGCTGAAAATTTAGTTGAGTGGAAAGCCTACTTTTACAATGAACTCATTTTGGGTATGCCCATCCCAGACTTTATTGCCCCAGCAGTCGCCAGTTCCACTGTTATGGCAAGTACCGCCGCTGAGTTGAGCACGCCAGGCGGCGGTCACCCACCAATCCTTTTCAGCATAGTGAATGTTTGGGCCAGCAAAGATTGCATTTTGAGTGGGGCTTTGCCACATATAGCCATAAAAGTCGTTATGAAAGCGAGCTTCAACACCTGCGGATAGCTTTGGCATAAAACGATAACTAGCGCCAACTAAAAGATCGATTTGAGATTCTTGCAGTAGAAAACCATTGGACTTTAATTGCTCTTGTTCTGCCACTATGTTCGCTGCCAAAATTAGTCGATCATCAATGAAATTGGATTGCATCAATAAGCGGTACTCGAGTGAGTTTGCATTTCTTCCAAGGGTTGGCTCGAAATACACGCCAATGCCAACGGGAGAGGTAATAGGGTCGGTGATACGATAGATAGCTTCAATGGAGCCGCCATCCAAACCAGTCTTGCTATAGCTAGATGCTCCAGAATCCGTCACGCTTTGTGGAACGCCAGCCCCAGCCGTGCAAGGGGTAGTGTCGCAAACTTCCGGATTGAGGTAGTTATTCTTTGCAGTAACTTTATAGGCATTTAAATAGCCGGCAAGTTGAAAATTATCCGTAACCCCATATTCAATTTCAGATCTTGAGTACCAAGATTGATAGGTGCCCGCCGCTTGCCCATTATTCAGCTGCAATCTCTGTTCAAACTCAGCTTTACCTTTGGGTTGTAAGTCTAGGGTGTAAATCCAGCCAAAGTTACCTTCACCCGCATTGGCCAAAGAGTAGAGCAAGGTTGTTGCTAGGAATATGGTGAAAAGGACTAATTTTTGAATGCTAAGTTTCATGAGGCTTGTGGAATGTCTTTGGCTTAAATGAGAATGATTGTCATTAATATAACATAAGTGATAATCATTCTCATTTATTTGGAGATGAGCTTTTATCCAACCCTTTTAAAAAGGGGTATAAATGAAGTAAATCAATCAAGGAGAAGCTATGAGCAACGATTTAGCAATTAAGGCATTGAACAAAATCATGGAATTGGAATTGGCTGGGGTCGTGAAATATACCCACTACTCGCTAATGGTTTATGGCTATAACCGCATCCCTATTGTTTCTTGGCTAAAGGGCAATGCGGATGAAAGTCTTGCTCACGCTCATAAGGCTGGCGAATTGGTCACGCTTCTCGGTGGCCATCCATCTCTGAAAATTGGTTCTTTACTAGAAACAGAGCAGCACGACATCGGCGATATATTGCGTGAAAGCCTTGCGCATGAAAAAGTAGCATTAACCGCATATTACGATTTGCTGAAAGTTGCCGAAGAAATTCATTCAGTTTTATTAGAAGAGTATGCAAGAGAAATGATTGTTCAAGAAGAGTTGCATTTGGATGAAGTTAATAAGATGCTTCGTAAGCCAGGCGATCTTGAGCCATTTAAGCAGTAAGTAGCAATTAGTAGCACTGCATAGTAAAAAGCCCCAGAAAATTGGGGCTTTTTACTATGTAACAAATACAGTATTACGGCTTGCCTAACATCAGGCTAAAGAAATATCTACTTCAATATTTCCGCGTGTTGCATTTGAGTAAGGACAAACTTGATGGGCGGATTCAATTAAGTCCTGAGCAACCGTGCGATCCAATCCTGGCAAGCTCACCACCAATTTAGCCGCAAGGGCAAAACCTGAAGGAACGGGGCCAATTGAGATACTGGCATCTACAGCAATGTCGGCTGGTACTGAAACTTTTTTGAGGCCAGCTACACGTTTTAAGGCGCCCATAAAGCATGCAGAGTAGCCAGCAGCAAATAATTGCTCCGGATTGGTTGCTGTTCCAGCACCCCCCATTTCTTTTGGCAGAGCAAGATCTACATTGAGCAAGCCATCATCGCTCACTGCTTTGCCATCCCTGCCACCAGTAGTATGGACATGAGCTGTATAAAGTATTTTTTCTAATTTAACGGGCATAGGCCTCTTTCTGAAATTTTATTGGGTTGGTGTTACATTTAAATACAGTTGATAGAGCCTGGATCAAATTCCCTTTTCATAAATTTGGTATTTGATTTTGGTCTATTTACATTAAAGCTCAATAACAATGAAAGTAACCATGGATCAAGAAATCTTTAAATTAGCCCTTTTAGAAAAGGGGTTACCAGAACCGATCTTGATTGAGCGTAAGGCTGGGCAAATGGGTGAGCATTCCCACCCTTTTGAAGCCAATGCCTTGATACTGGATGGCAATATCACTTTAACAATTGATGGGTTCTCCACCCAATATAACCCTGGAGATGTTTTTCATTTATTGCCGCATATAAAACATTCTGAAAGCTACGGGCCACAGGGTGTGCAGTATTTGGTCAGTCGTAAAGAAGCAAAAAACTAAAAAAATTCATTAAGAAAGTGATTGCATGAATAATGTGAAGAAATTTATTTCCCTTGTGGCTTTGGCAAGTTCATTCTCCTGTCTTGCTGAAGAAGCGGTAACCGCTGATCAGGTTGTAGGTGCCATTGAGAAGCAGTTCGGTACCACCCCAGGCCAAAGACGAAATCACATTAATGGAGTGTGCGTTGCAGGCTCTTTTGTTGGCGATAAGTCCATTCAAGCCTATACAACTTCACCCTTATTTTCCGGGAAAACGATTCCGGTTATTGGGCGCTTCTCATTAGCGGGCGGTAGTTTAAAAATACCTGATACTGCCCGAAATCCACGCGGTCTAGCCCTTGAGTTTGAATTACCTAATCGCAACGTACAGCATTTCACGATGCTCAATGTGCCGGTGTTTGGTGCTGCCACTCCAAATTCTTTTTACGATGCCGTGATTGCGAATACGCCAGATCCTGCAACTGGAAAGCCCGATCCTGAAAAGCAGGCAGCCTTTAAAGCAAGTCATCCAGATGCAAAGGCACTTGGTGAATATCTAGCGAAAAATAATCCGGTAGTGAGTTACGCTAATAGTGATTTTTATAGCGTGCATACTTTTAAGTTTATTAATAAAGATAAGAAGACTACTTTAGTAAAGTGGCACTTTGTACCTCAGGATGGGGTTAAGCGCCTTAGTGACGAGGAGTTAAAAACAGCACCTGCTCGATTCTTGGATCAAGACATTACAGCCAAAACACAGGCAGGGGCAGTTCGCTGGGATATGTTTGTGACAATCGGTGAGCCAACAGATGAGCAACTTAACCCAACGGTCTACTGGCCAACTGATCGCAAGCAAATTAAAGCAGGTGTTTTGACCTTAACTTCCGCTAGCCCGCAACAGGGTGGTACTTGTGAAAAAATTAACTTTGATCCATTGGTAATGGCGCCTGGTATTGCCCCAACTAGTGATCCAGTGCTACTGTTTAGATCTCCAGCTTATGCTGATTCTTATGCAAAAAGATTGACTGGCAGATAGCGCCCCTTTTCTTTCAAGTGTAGGCTAGGCCACTCGGAGTGGTAATGGATCGCACTAAAAAATAGCCTTGATATAAACCAAGGCTATTTTCATTACTGTTCAAGCATTTCCTCTAGCTTTACAAAATTTAGATGGCTACGAATGATCCACTCTAAAACCATTTCAATATCTACATAATTTGCGCCTGAGTTTTTGACGTGAATACTTTCTAGGGTGCTAAATTGCTCGCTTAAAAAGTCGCTAAAGTCTACATTATCCTTAACGACGTATTTTTCTACAAACGAGATCATTGAGTTTTGATAATTGCGTTTGGCAACCAAGAACTCATCACGAAACTTTGAAGTCTCTTTATGCAATGCATCTTTTACTTCGTAATAGCGGCTTATGGTAGCAATATCGTGCTCTGTTTTAACTCCAACAAATTCGGACATTGTTTTAGTAATATCAATTTCAGTTGTGGTTAACTCATGGTATTCATGCCAATATTCATTGCAATCATTAGCAGCTTTTTGATTGTCAAAAACCCCTAATACATGCCCATCGCTATCGCAAGCCACAATCCATAGTTTTGTCATGGCAGTCTCCTTAAGCGAGTTTGGCAATGACATTGCCGGTGTAGTTTTGCAATACCTTCACCTGAGCCATGTTTAGCTCAATTAGGCGAAAACCCTTTTTAAACTCCATTCCAAACCACCCTAACTTTGCCTTCGCACAGAGCTTAGACCCGTGAATTTGAAATGAGTCCTTGCCATTAGCAAGTTCCAACACTCCATTGATCGTGGAATTACGATATTTCGCATTGGTTACTTGAATGACGGTGGTATTGGCTACATGAGCAAATTCTGTAGGTGAGGCATTGATTTTTGTATAAGGGGCGTTTTTCATATCTGATCTCCAATGGAGGAACGTCTAGGATTTAGACGTTCCGTGATTTAAGTTATGCAGCTTTCTTGATAACAGGCACTACAGAAAGGCGATTGGCGGCCTGAGTTCCCGTTGGTACTGGTGGAAATGGCGTACCTTTACTTTGTAAGAAGATGAGGTCATCTAGCTTTTCAAAGTACTTACGCAGATCGCCATGATGCTGAACTGCGCTCAAATAGTGCATTACAGCCGCATCTGTAAGGTGTACTCCTTCTTGTTGCAAAATGTATTGAGCACGTTTAAGCACTTGATGCGGCTGCACGGCAGGAAAGTGCACTGGTGTGCAGCGTGAACGAATGCTTGGATGCACCTTCATTGGGTCATTGGTTGTGATGATGACCTTCATTTGTGTGCTGTACTTGTCCATCAATACCCAAAACTCATGGGCTTTGATTTTGTAGTTATCAAGCTCATGGGAAACGATGTAGTACTGATGGCTATCAGTAAATGTCGTTAAAAGGCAAGACTTCGAAATAATCTCTTCAAATTGAGGGTGATCCATCAATACATTGAGAGACTTAGTTTCAACGAAGGCATTTTCACCGCTAATTGCTGCTGGGAGTAAATTAGCAACGGTTGACTTGGAGGTTCCATTGGGACCCCATAACATCAGGTTGCCAGTTAACCCGCCAGTAGCATGAGCCATGATGCGCTCCTTTACTGTTTGATTTGGGTAAATCACCTCGTCGAGGTTCTTTGGTTTATGTTTGTCTGCTACACGCATGATTCCTTCTCCTTTTTAATTAAGCGGCTTTACGAAGCTGCGGGTGATTTGCGGCCTCTTCTTTCATCTGAGCTAACAGATCGTGAGACTCGTTTGACACGGCCTTATCAACAGCCATGTCCGCAGTCTTTTCCTGGGCCATTTGTTTGACGACGGCCTTTACCAAAGACTCTTTAGGGTCGGTCACTACGCCAACAACGCCTACTTCACCATCTGGCGTTGCCTTTACAAGCAGAATGCCGTGCGTACCCTTGATTCCCTTTAGAGCAAACTGCATGATTGGATTGGCAGTTTTCTCTTCGATATCTGCATCTACTAAATCTTTAGCCTCTTTGAAAGCAGCTTTTTTCTTCTTAGTCTCATCAGACTCTTTTAGTTCTGCTTTTACTTCCTCGATACCATGATTGGTAATCAACCATTGGGTAAAGTTATCTGGAGTAACGCCATGAGAGATAGCAGCTTTGATTGCGTAACCATATACGTGAGCACGTTTGCGGTCAGACTGAAACACGAAACGAATTAACATCGTTAGTGTTGTTGTGGATGGAACTACCTTGATACGTTCTTTTTTCAGACGATTCATTAGCTCTAAGCGCAAGGTTTTACGATCTGCGTCAGTAGCATTAACGAAATTTGAGTCGTAAGTTTTAAAGCAGTGAGTGAGCAAGGAGTACAAGCCATCAGTTGCCTTCTTGTACGTTGTTTGTTCCCACTCTTGGCGAAGCTCAGAGAGTTTATTTAAAGACTGAATAATCTTTTTAGCAAAGACATTGTTTTGAATGGATGGAATAAATTGCTTAGTTGTTGCCATGGTATGCTCCTTTAAGTTAAGAAAAAATCACGAATAAATTTGCTTATTCGCGATAGAAAAATTTTCGTTTGAAAAGTGGGGTTCGGTCGAGAAAATCGACTTAAGAATTCGCCTCAAAGAGCTTTTTCTGAAGGGATTTATGGACGAGTTACATTTTTATAAAGGCTTTCCAGTAGAAGACGATATCTACGGATTTAGCCTTGAAGCAGCAGCTTCTAAAGCTAAAAACTCCATATATGAGTCATGGTTTGATGTGCTTAAAGCATCGCCTTGGTATGCTGAAGCCCAAAAGACTAAAGAGTTCAAGAATCAGGCAATTGCTGATACTTGCAAGTTATTTGGCGACCTGAGTAATCTGACTTTTGAGAAGTGGTGGAAAGTTATGGGCTATAAGATATTTAAGGAAAGAATTCCTTTTACTGAAATTAAGCCGGTGGATTTGGACTACAAATTTAAACAGGCTAAAGACCCGAATGAGCCTCCAACGCTTCTGCTTGAGGTGCCATTGCACTTGGATATAAAAATATTGAGAAGACAGTTTGATGAAATCTTGAGGATGCAAGAAGCCTACCAGGAGCGTAGAAAATTTAGCATCTTTGATAACACTACTGCCAATGCAAAAATATTCCAACTGGGACAAAAGTTTGGTTACGAAGTTATCAAAAAGGACCTTGAAATTTATTCTGATTATCAAACCGAATCAGTTAAAGAAGGTTTTATCGCATATCAGTTTGCTCAAAAGCATGGACTATTAGGTAGCCCTGAAGTAACCAATAGAGTGACTGATGCCGATAGATCTAAGTTACATGGTGCGTTGATGTATAGCCTGGAAAATACAAAAAAGTTAATCACTAATGCAACTGTTGGCAGATTTCCGGACACTAGCGACTATCTTCCAGAAGCAAGAGAGTTATTAAACTAGCTCTACGGCGGCTTTCATTTGGTCTGGGCTGGAGTACAAATATCCAGCGGTCGTACTAATATTGCGATGGCCTGCAAGAGATTTCAGTATGTGTATTGCTGTACCTTTATTCGCCAACGAAGTTAAGAATGATCTTCTGCCTGAATGTGAGCTGCAACCTTCAAGTCCAGCACGTCTGTATAAGAAGTGAAAATACTGAGTGAGCGTATTAGCTGAGAACCCAGCTCTTTTTTGGGTGTAGAACAAAGGCTTATTGGTATCTGTAATGCGGATTAGCTTGATGTACTGAGCAATCTCTTTTTGCATACGAGCGTTGATGTATACAGTTCTGGCGTATTTGCCCTTGGTTTGTTCTGGCTTTAAGCGAATTTCATCCTTAATCGTTCCGCTGTCGTTTAAAACGTCACAAATACGTAGGGCGGCAACCTCGCCGACACGCATCCCCGAAAAATGGGTCAAAAGTAGGGCGCATCTATTGCGGGCTGAATGCTTGCGTGTAGCAATGTGATCTAGCACTCTGCGTAGTTCTGTTGCGTTTAATGTTTTTGCTTGCGACATATGTATCTCCCAAAAAGTAATGAAATAGCGAATACAGTATGTTTTCTTTGGTTTGGTTTGGGCAACCGAAAATGGCACAGCCAAAGATCTTTTCAATTTCAATGACTTAACTGAAAAATGTAATAGAAACACAGAACTATTACATTTCGTGGCTTAAATGCCACAGCTAAATCCTTCGTATAAGCACATATATTTAGCCCTCAGCTACCCGTGTATGCGAGTGAGCTAGATCGCCGCTTAAACGAGTGATTTGATACCCAAATGGGTCCTGTGCCCTGTAAAAATAGAGCTGCGAAAAATTTATATGAAGTACTTACAGATTCATGGTGGTGATTTTGCGTCTATACCCCATATTGCTAGAGCACATATAAGGACGAACTGCATTCGTCCTGTGTTTCGCTTTCGCTCACACATTTTGTCTTTTAGCTGATTGGGCAATAGATTCTTCTGTCAAACGACGGCTATAGCACTATAAAAGTACTATAGCCGCCGCTACGTGTAGATTGGTACTAAGTATTCCCCAGCAACACGACTCTAAAAAGATTTATTGAAGACAGATGAATTAAAACTTCAAACCTAGAAAACCTAGGAATCCTGCGGCCTACTTGTAGCGCATAACCTTTAGAGCAGTTATGCCAAGTGCGGGCTCATTAGCCGACGTATTACAACCCGCGTTTGTACCTGTTTGTTAAGGTTGGTTGTACCTTAGTTCCTGAATAGTTTGCCTTGCTTGCAGTTCTTGTTTATGAGCCTGTCTTTTGATTTTGGTAGCTAGATTTAGTATTGGATAAGCCAAGGTAGGGCTAAGTTGATTGCATTTCTTTTTGTTAGCGGTTTTGCCTTTGAATTTATTGAGTGCCTTGGTTTGATGTTTGTTTAAAAAATTAGAGTAATTTTTGAGTAAATCCACTGCCGCTAAGCGAGCCTGAACTAACTCTTTTGCCATGGTTGTAAAGGTTTGCGGGTTTAGTCCGCACTCCCTTAAGAAGTTATCAGTGATTTTCGAGTCATATTTTTGATCGTTATTAATCTTAAATTGTGCGTCAGTTAATCGTTTCTTCTTGTAGTTCATGAAAGTATTTAGCAAAACCTAATAAAAGAAGAGTAGATCTGGCATAAATCCTTTGGTTCTGGCAGATATTGGCAAAAAGAGGTTGTCCAACCAAAAACTCTGACCATAAATTAAGTGTGCCCATTAACTACAAAGGAGAAATGAAATGAGCACATTAAACAGTTTGAAAATGGTTAATTCCAAAAAGCCAACGTCTATTCCACCCATTTTGCAGCGACGCAATAAGCTCTCTACAAAAGTATGGGAGCAGATCCAGTTAGCTAAAGCCCAGCGCGAAGGTAATACTTTTACTGTGAAGAAATTTAAATCAGTGAAAGACTATGACGGGTCACGTAAAACCGTAGAGCATCAAAAGCGTGTACGTCAGTGGTGGTTTGTGTCTAGTGACGGCAAGGTTTGTTTAAACGTGCGCTATGGAAGTCGCGTAATTGAGTTTGCAAAAGGCAAAACGGCTGTTGAAGTTGCTACTGCAGATGAGCTTATCAAAGCCTTAGAGATCATTAAGGGTGCGGTGGAGGCGGGAGAGTTAGACACCCAAATAGAGCAAGCTAGTGGCGCTGTACGTGCTGGGTTTGGTAAGTGAACAGCCAAGCACTAATACTGATCATAGTATTAGTGCTTCTTCTATGGATAGATTAGATGAAAACATATGTAGCCTATGTACGCATACAGCCCCAAGGCTGGGTAGTACAAACTCAAGTAGTTGCAGATAACAGTCAAGCCGCTTATTTCCTGTTGCAAGGGCAGTATGGTGCAAACAATGTGGTGCATTTGCCGACAGAAGTTTAGGTGGGGATCGTCTAAATCCTAGACGATTCGATAAATATAAGGAAAGGAGAAGGCCATGAGAATGTATGAGATTGCCAATGCAGAAGATCAGCTAGGATTATTGCGAGTCATTATGAATAACACCTGGAGTGCCATTAGCCAACAAGCTAGCGCACAGGCTAAACAAAAGGCGACACAAGCCAGCAAGCCCAAAGCTAAGGTGCCAAAAGCCCCAAAATTACCTAAACCCAAGGTGGTGAGTTTGCCTCAAAGAGCAATGCCTGCTCCAGTAGCTAGGCCAGCACAAGCTGTACAGGTAAAAGTAGCTAAGCCAGTTGCTCAAGCTAAAACGATTACACCTTCGCAACCTAAGTCACCTGCTGTAACAGGGCTCACTATTGCTAATAAATCGCCGCAAGAGTTAAAAATGTTTCGGGACTACTTAAGAGGCGAAACGCCCAAACCGCTCTAACGATTCAAAATCGCGGTTTGATCTGGTGTTTACTCTTTTATTAGGTTGACAGATCGTCTGTCTGACAGGTAATGCGTAAATCAATACCTCGTCTTGAGTCTTGGCATCCATTTCACTGCTTTTCGTTTTGAGGCTCCATTGATTTTTTGGCGTTTGCGTAGCCCTGAGCCAGTATTTAAAACTCTGGTTAATTTGATGAGCACAGAACACCCTGTATTTTTATGGATCACTTTGTAGGTAATGTGTGAATGGCTAAAGGGGTTATAGGTCTTATATTGAGCAACATACTGCAAGTAGCCAATACTTAAGATGGATTCATGGCAATTAATAGCATCTTGTAGACTTTGTTCAAATCTAGCTTGTGCAGGTAACTTAGAGTCAACGGAAGTAGTTTTCAGTTTCTTTGCGTTCATTGCATCAGGCCATGAGCAAGTCGTTTAAAACGACAAATATTCATCCCGCCAATTTCTCTGCAGCGAGCGTAGCTGTGAGTTTGCTATAAAAGCGTTCTAGCATTTGCACGGACGTGCCCATTTGCTTTGCTAGCGTATGGATGTCCATATTCCACTCCACTAAGCTAAACGTAGCGTAGGTGTGTCTAAAGCTGTACAAAGTGCGTTTTAAGCCGTTAGTTGATAGCAGTAAGCCCGAATCCTTCATAAGCCACTTAAAGCTACTGACAAAATCATAAGGGCGCTCGCCATTAGGATGCCGCCACAAATACTCTTCATGCTTTTCTTCTATGAGTTGATCTAGCGTTAAGTGATTCCATTCAGTAAAGCGTTGTTTGAGGCGCTCAATGACGGGTACTGCTTCATGCCTTGCAATTAGCCAGCGTGGACCTGTTTTGCCACTTACCCATATGCGTAGATATCGAATGCTCTTGTCTGTATGCCACTCCAAGTGTTTCCACTGAATGTTCTTTGCTTCAGTGCCATGGCGCATACCTGTTGCCATGAGTATCTCTATGTAGTCCCTAAGTAGCAATCTGCCGTTATGTGCCTCTTCTGTTTTGCCGCCTTCACTCCAAGTTTTCATAAAGACAAATAGGTAATCAATTTCTTTTCTAGTGAAGGCAGGTCTCGGAGTGCTCTTTTCTCCTTTAGTGCCTAACCTTGGAACTGGGTGCTTGTCACTTAACCAGCCTCTTTTAATCGCTAGATCAAATACCCTGTTGTATGCGGAGAAGTGGGTCATCATGGTTGAGTGCATGAGTTTGCGTTTCATCTTTTCTGCTCGCCAAACTTCGTACTCAGCAATATCTTGATGGTTGATATTGGTTAAATGCTTCTTGCCAAAGAATGGGGTTAGATAGTTATCTATGACGGATATGTAATCTACATAGATTTTTTTACCAACGCCATTTTCTAAATCACTTTGTAACTCTACTTTTGTAGCCTCAGCTGCAGAATCAAAGCGTTTATTTAAGGGCGGTAATCCCAGCTCTTCCATAAAGCGGGCTCTATCGTAAATATCGCCCGCCTTCTTTTTGGCGTATTCCAGATCCTCGTAACCAGTGCTAACTCTGTGCCACTTCTTGTCATAAAGCCGAAAGCGCATTTGCCATTGGTTGCTACGCTCTCGCTTATAGAGGGTAATGTTGCCATCCCTCATATGTACTAGCTTGCCAGTAGCTAGGTTTTCTAGGTATTTAAGTTGGGGTGATTTTTCAGGGGTAGAGGTGTTTTTAAAGAAAAGGGCAAGCACTTCTGTTTCTTTGGGCATGTTTCTCTAGCTGAAAAACATAGCTTAATTTCGGTGTGTAGCTTTGGGCAACCTGAAAATGTCGTTTTAAACGAGAGTTAGTAGTTTTTAAGCGCCTTCGTAAGTTCATCTTTAACTCGCTTGCGAAGACTCGCTGGAGCTAGCACTTCAACGCCAGACCCATATTTCAATATGTCCATTACTAGCTCTGGATCCTGGTTGTAGTCAAACTCTAAAAGATAGTTGCCTTCCCTATCAAAGGAGCCCACTTGTTGTCCATGCCATGTCTCGGCACTTACCCATCTTGCTTTTTCAGGAGTGAATTTCAACTTAGCTCGCTGAGTTGCTTTGCCCGAAAAGATTCCATAACTCTCTGCAAAATGCTCCTGCAGTTCTTTTTCTGAAATCTCATCTGATTTAGCGTTGGTAATAATTGCTTTGCTTATTCCATCAAGTGCAAAACTTCTTAGATCTTTTCGTAAGTGGCAGTAGGCATCTAAGTACCAATTATCTCTATAGAAGATCAGGCGCTGGGGCGATATTTCCCGCTCTGTAGTCTCATTGGTTCCGCGGGCATAGTAAGTTATCTGAATTCGTTTGCGTTTAAGTAAGGCGCTTCCAATTTCTTCAAAATTTTCAATCGAACCTTTACGAGCAGACATGCCAAATACTTTTAGTCTTTTACGTAGTTCTTTGGCGGGCGTATTGCTTTGCCCTAAGATCCCGTCAATGATTGAGGTAAGTGGGGCAATATGCGGTTCAATCAATCCACCTTTATCTAACCCCGATAAAAGATGTTGCATAAGCACAAGGGCAGTTGTTTCCTTCTCTGAGAACCATAAGCCAGGTAACTCGATCTTTTCACCAACGACCTGCCCATCAAAACAATAACCACCTTTAAATCTGTCATAAACAATGGAGGCATTCATTCTGCTTCGCAGGTACTCCAGATCTCTTTTGAATGTGGCTTTGGATATTTCTAATTCATTTAGAAAATCATTAAGCGGGACACACTGACGTGCCTGAATCATGTATTTGATTTTGTGTAATCGCTCTACGTCACCCATGATTGTTCTCTATTGGCTTTGATAATTGAATGTTACTGCACTAGCTCATTTTGTGAGCCTATCAAGAAAAGAGCTTTCTAAAGTACAGTCTTCGCCAACTAACAGGCTCGGAGGCAAGATGGGCCTCTGTCATTAAGAAATCAGGCATTTGTGCCTGTAGAGCATATTTCCTTGCCGCTTTTGAGGAGGGGAGTCCGATAAGAACAGCAGCATCAATTGTTGCCTTAACAATAAAAGGTTCGAATTGAGGCTTAGTTAGTGATACTTGCATCGGAACCACAATGCTAAGAATGATCGCGCTGGCAAGCATGGATCAACGCTTAGAGGGTGTGTAGCCAATTCGATTACCTGAATTATCAAAGTAGTTGGTTACGCCACTAGGCGCCTTAACTTCATAACCAATCCTATTGCCTGAGTTGTCATAAACACCATTCTTAGAGCTTATGTTGTATTGGCTGTTGTCCATGTTGTATGGACTATTTCGCATATTGTTCGGCGAGTTCTCCATGTTGTACTGGCTGTTTTGCATGTTGTAGGGCGAATTGTCTAAATTCATCGCTTGAGCAAAGCTCTTTTGGGCATAAAGTGCGGCTTGGGCCAGTAAAAAGATAGTAAGTAGATATTTCATGGGATTCTCCTTTAGTGGGGCTTTGGGAGAAGGTTAAATAGGTGCAGGCTCAATAAGTGAGCCACCTAATTAATAATGTCGTTTTAAACGACATTTCTGGAAGTTACTTAGAATCTACGGATAGATTTTTAATTTTTGAGTAGCTAGGCGATTTATATGGCAAACATAATTCATTACGTTAAGTATCCAAACAGGCGAATCTACGACAAGAATTCAAGTTGCTATGTTCCATTCTCTAGTATTCGTAAAAAAATCGTTGAAGGTAATGAGATTGTTGTCTTAGATAACACTACAAAAGAGGATGTGACTAGAGAAGTGCTGGTAAGCATCATTCTTGAAGAAGGTAGTTCAGGTAATGAGATATTCTCAGTTGAGCTAATGAAGATGATTATTAAGATGTATGAAAATCCGTTAAAAGATTTTTATGTAAGTAGTTTGAATCAATCTCAGTCATTCTTAACTTCAATGTTGTCAAATTTTTCCAAAAAAGAAAAAAGTGAAAAATAAATATTGAGGCTGCTTTTTGCAGATTATTAAAATATACTCAAGCAATGAAAAAAATTATCTTAGGTGAATTGTTCTCTGGTCCTGGCGGCATCGCAATTGGTGCTGAAATGGCAAACGAAGCAATGGCTGATTCAACAGACTTGAGGTTTGAGCATGGCTGGGCTGTTGATTACCATGATGAAACGGTTGCAACATATAGACGCAATGTAAAAGGGGCTACCGAGAAATCCACTGTCGTTGCGGATGTTAGGGATATAACAGCCGATGATTTAGTAAAGATATCAAAGAAGATTGATGGATTTGCATATGGCTTTCCTTGCAATGATTTTTCATTAGTAGGGGAGCATAAAGGTATAGATGGTACGTTTGGGCCACTGTATAGCTACGGCATTCCCATATTAAATAAATTTAATCCTAAGTTTTTTATTGCCGAAAACGTAGGCGGTATTCGTAGTGCAAATGAAGGAAAGACATTCCTAAAGATTCTTGATGATCTTTCAGGGGCTGGAAAAGGCTATGTCATCACTCCACACTTGTATAAGTTTGAGGAGTATGGTGTTCCTCAGGCTAGACATAGAGTCATCATGGTAGGCATAAGAAAAGACTTGAAATTAACCTTTAACCCTCCCGCTCCAACCCACCTGAAAAAGCAAAAAACTTGTAAAGAGGCAATTGAAAAGCCGCCAATTAAAGCTAATGCCGCAAATCATGAGCTCACCAAGCAACATCCAAGGGTTGTTGCTCGCCTAAAGCACATAAAGCCAGGGGAAAATGCTTGGACAGCAAACTTGCCGGCCGATTTAAAACTCAATGTGACTGGCGCTCAAATTAGTCAGATCTATAAAAGATTGGATCCGGCCAAGCCTGCATACACAATTACGGGTTCCGGTGGTGGTGGAACACACGTATATCACTGGGCTGAGCATCGTGCATTAACAAATAGGGAGCGAGCAAGGCTCCAAACGTTCCCTGATGATTTTGTATTTGAGGGCAATAAAGAAGCTATTCGTCGTCAAATCGGAATGGCCGTACCGCCCGCTGGGGCTAAGGTTATATTTGAGGCGATTATGAAAACATTGGAAGGTGTAGATTACCCTTCGGTGAAATCAAATTTAGAAATACTTTCTCAGAAGCTCAGGTAGTAGTAGTTTTTTCGTCCAGGTATTGCTCTAAATTCAAGGGAGTCATTTCCGTACATATCTAGCGTGTCTTCGGTGATGAGTTCGCCGTAGCGCAATAAGCCTGCATCAATTAACCTATCTTTTATAAAGCGGCCTAGTTCAATTCTGTTTTGACTCATGAAGTCAGAGCCATCTAATAAGGTGTTCTTAGAGTCGGCACTCTCTGATTTTCTTTTGAATTTAGCCGGCATGACATTACCGCTTGAATCCACTGTGTTAATGGTAAAAGGATCTTTTTGAGCTGGGACAATACCTGCTAAACCCTGCATCTCACTTTTAGTAACACCAATTTCCACTTCGTACCAAGGCCTAAGAATATAAATTCCCTTTGTATTCTTTCTTCCTGAGCCAGCAAAGAGATTCATATGAGACCTTGGTTGCGGCTTAATTTTTAGCTTGAATGTAATGGGTAGCGAATCGAACCCTGGTGGTAGAGCAATATTCTGCTTGACTGACTTCTTCTTTAATTCTTTTCTTCTACTTGGGAAGATTAATTGGTCTATTGATTTTGCGTTAGTTTCTTTGAGTCTTGAAAAGTACTCGCTAAGCAAAGTAACTTCATGGTCTGAGTTAACTTTAATGTTGGATTCAAGCCAGTTTCCAAAACCAGTATCAGAAAAGTTAGAAGAGCCAACACTTGCCCATCTATCTGTATCGGTTTCAAAAATATAAAATTTTCCGTGGTACCTATCTTTTTGGCAGAAATATACGCCGGAATCATTTTTATATGTAACCGCTAAATCATGGAACTCTCTTAAGAGTTTTTCTAGTGCTGGTGAAATTCCTTCCCAGTAGCCTAGGCCAAAAACTAAAGTTACCTGCCCACCATCTTTCAGAACTTTCTTAAAAGGCTCTAGTGCCTCTTGGAATGCACCTAGACCAACATAGCCGCTGGCAATTTTTACTGTTTTACAGTCTTTAAGACTGCTTAAGACAAAATGTCGAGCCTCAAAGATTTCGCTTTCATTAGTAATGAGATGATCATTTGCGCGGTATGTATGCATCACAATTTTTGGCTGAAGCTATTTTTTGGTAGGTGATGAATATTAACCTTTTATAACTTTTAGTAGATTTTGAGGGTTGGGCACTTAAATTACGTCGTTTAAAACGACAAATTCTGTAAACAAGGTGTGTACCGTAGATTTACCGTAAAAACACCGTTTTTTAAGAGAAGAAGGATTTAGGCGGCTCGAAATAGCTCTCTAGGCTAAATTACGCTAAAATAGCAAACTCGGCGAATTAGCTCAGCTGGTTAGAGCGACGGAATCATAATCCGCAGGTCCGGGGTTCAAATCCCTGATTCGCCACCAAATCTAAAGGCCATTGCCCCTCGGCAGTGGCCTTTTTCTTAGGTTGCTAGGTATATGGCTA
Source organism: Polynucleobacter sp. Fuers-14 (assembly GCF_018882045.1). Lineage (NCBI taxonomy): Bacteria > Pseudomonadati > Pseudomonadota > Betaproteobacteria > Burkholderiales > Burkholderiaceae > Polynucleobacter > Polynucleobacter sp. Fuers-14. The sequence goes on from NZ_JACVPG010000011.1 coordinate 219,755, forward strand.
AATTTTGGAACTTTGTTATTTTCCAGCTTGGTTGGTTTGCCTGTGTATTGGGCGCAGCCAATAAAGACGTGCTTTGGGCGGTAGTTGCTACCCTAGCCTATATTGCTTTCCACGCCTGGCGTTCACCTTCTCCCAAAACAGAAATCAGCCTTTTATTGAAAGCCTTTGTCTTTGGTTTGGTGGCCGATACTCTCATCATGCATCTGGGCTACCTGGATTTTCGGAATGATTGGCCTTCACCGTATTTATCGCCTCTCTGGATGTGGGTCTTGTGGGTTTTGGTGGCAACCACCATTAATGGCTCCTTGACCTGGTTGCGCGGCAGACCTGTTTTAGGGGCTATTTTAGGTGGCATTGCTGGTCCGATGTCCTATGAGGCTGGTATTCGCATGGGGGCCGGATCCTGGGTTCCTGGTAGCGAAGTCACTGGATTTATCCTGGTAGGGGTGGTTTGGGCCTTCGCTATACCCCTCTTTTTCTATTGGGACCGAGTCAATCAAGTGCAACCTAGTCAAAAATCCGTAAATTCAGTTTAAAAGACGCTTGCAAAGACCACTGTTTTTATATACAGTAACTCCTAAGTTGTTACACAGTAGATAAAACTTCGGGAAAAAGCCCAGTACATAGCGAAAAGGGAATAAAAAATGGCCTTGGATAACAAAAAGCAATCAGCCTCTTCAGAATTTGAAGGAATGAGCGGAGACAAGCAAAAAGCATTAACTGCAGCACTGGCACAAATTGAGAAACAGTTTGGCAAAGGCTCAATCATGAGATTGGGCGATGCTGAGATTAGCCAAGACATTCAGGTGGTGTCTAGCGGTTCACTCGGATTAGATATTGCTCTTGGAGTTGGTGGTCTTGCGCGTGGTCGCGTGATTGAAATCTACGGCCCAGAATCTTCTGGCAAAACGACTTTGACATTACATGCGATTGCAGAAATGCAAAAGCTTGGCGGCACTTGCGCATTTATTGACGCAGAGCACGCTTTAGATGTGCAGTACGCATCACGTCTTGGCGTGGATGTAAATAATCTGTTGATCTCTCAACCGGACACTGGTGAACAAGCATTAGAAATTGCAGATGCATTAGTTCGCTCAGGTTCTATTGATTTAATCGTCATCGACTCGGTTGCTGCTTTGGTTCCAAGGGCTGAGATCGAAGGCGATATGGGTGACTCCTTACCAGGCTTGCAAGCCCGTTTGATGAGCCAGGCTTTGCGTAAATTGACTGGTGCTATCAAGCGCACCAACACTACTGTGATCTTCATTAACCAGATTCGCATGAAGATTGGTGTGATGTTTGGTTCTCCAGAAACCACTACTGGTGGTAATGCGCTGAAGTTCTACGCCTCTATGCGTTTAGATATCCGTCGTATTGGCAGTATCAAAAAAGGCGATGAGGTTGTTGGTAATGAAACCCGTGTGAAGGTTGTGAAGAACAAAGTTTCTCCTCCATTCCGCGAAGCCATTTTTGACATCATGTACGGTGCTGGTATCTCTAGAGAGGGCGAAATTATTGATATGGGTGTCGAAGCTGACCTCGTTGAAAAGTCAGGCTCTTGGTATAGCTATAACGGCGATCGCATTGGTCAAGGCAAAGACAATGTGCGCGAGTTCTTGAAAGAGAACCCAGCTATTGCTAAAGATATTGAAGCAAAAATTCGTGCGAAGTTGGGCGTTAAGTCTGGTTCAGCGGTAGTAACGGATGTGCTGAGCGAGGAAGAGGAAGTCGAATAGTTCGATGCAAGAGTTAAGCGGTAATCAGAAGGTTAAACAAAGCCCGAGTCTCAAAGCTCGGGCTTTGCGCCTTTTGTCGCAGCGGGAATACAGTCGCAAAGGTTTGGCTGCAAAGTTGGCGGAATCAGAAGCGAGATGGGGGAAATTAGGCGGTGAGCAGGCCGAGCAAACACCTGAATCCAGATATTCTCAGATTGAAGCCATTTTGGATGACTTTGAGGCAAGAGGTTGGTTGTCTGATGAGCGTTTTGCTGAAGCGCTGGTTCGTCGCCGCAGTGAGCGCTACGGGATGAGAAAGATTGCCGATGAGCTTGACAGGGCTGGGGTGGATACCAAAAAGTCAGCCGCACTCCTTGGGGTCTTAAAAGAGACTGAGTTTCAGCGTGCCTTTGATCTCTGGACTAGGAAATACGGCGTACGCGCTCAGGACCAAAAGGAGCGAGCTCGGCAATATCGCTTTTTGGCTTCCAAGGGTTTTGGCTCTGAAGTGGTATCAAAAGTGATTGGTGGGCAGAGTCCGGATTAGGGCAATTACGGATTCAAAGAGTCAATTTGCGGCATTGCAGCATGCTAGACTTATGGAGTCGGTCAAGCCGTTCGCATTTATTCAAATTTGGCTAATTTAGCTATTTCTAGAGTAAGTATGGGAGTAAGGCAACATCGGTTTAACTAATCCTCATCGCTTGCTAAAAAAGATACCGTTTCGGAGTAATTATGAAAATTCACGAGTACCAAGGCAAAGAACTTCTTCGCCAATTTAATGTGCCAGTTCCTAACGGCATCCCTGCATTCAGTGTTGATGAGGCGGTGAAAGCTGCTGAAAAACTCGGTGGCCCAGTATGGGTTGTAAAAGCGCAGATTCATGCTGGTGGTCGCGGTAAAGGCGGCGGTGTGAAATTGGCAAGAAGCATGGATGAAGTGAAGAAATATGCTTCTGAAATTTTGGGTATGCAACTCAAGACACATCAAACTGGACCAGAAGGTCAAAAAGTAAATCGCCTCCTCATTGAAGATGGCGCTGACATTAAAAAAGAGTACTACTTCAGTATCGTTACAGACCGCGGAACACAGAAGAATGTGATCATGGCTTCAAGCGAAGGCGGTATGGATATTGAAGAAGTGGCTGAATCTCACCCAGAAAAAATTATCAAAGTATTTGTTGATCCAATGGTTGGTTTGACAGATGCGGATTGCGACATCGTTGCTAAAGGCATTGGGGTTCCTGAGGCCTCCATTCCAATGGCTCGCGATGTATTCAAGAACTTGTACAAGACTTACTGGGATACCGATGCTTCATTGGTAGAAATCAACCCATTGATTCTTGAGGGTAACGGCAAGATCAAAGCTTTGGACGCGAAGTTCAACTTTGATCCAAATGCATTGTTCCGTCATCCAGAAATCGTTGCGTACCGCGACATTGATGAAGAAGATGCTGCTGAAATCGAAGCCTCTAAATTTGACCTCGCTTACATCTCATTGGACGGCAATATCGGCTGTTTGGTGAACGGTGCAGGTTTGGCGATGGCTACCATGGACACTATTAAGTTGTTCGGTGGCGAGCCAGCAAACTTCTTGGACGTTGGTGGTGGTGCGACAGCAGAAAAAGTAACTGAAGCATTCAAGATCATGTTGAAGAACAAGAGTGTTGAGGCGATTTTGGTAAACATCTTCGGCGGCATTATGCGTTGCGACGTGATTGCTGACGGCGTTGTTACTGCATGTAAAGCAGTCAACCTAACAGTACCTTTGGTTGTGCGTATGAAGGGGACAAACGAAGAGCTAGGCAAGAAGATTCTTGCAGACTCTGGTTTGCCAATTATTAGCGCCGATTCAATGGCTGAAGCTGCTACCAAGGTAGTTGCTGCTGTTGCCAAAAACAAATAATCCAGGAATTTCAATATGTCTATTTTGATCAATAAAAACACCAAAGTCATTACACAAGGTATTACTGGTAAGACCGGTCAGTTCCATACTGAAAAATGTCAGGAATACGCAAACGGCAAAAACTGTTTTGTTGCTGGTGTAAATCCTAAAAAAGCGGGCGAGTCTATTTTCAATATTCCTATTTATGGAACTGTAAAAGAGGCTGCTCAGCAAACGGGTGCAACGACTTCTGTTATCTATGTTCCGCCTCCTGGTGCTGCGGCTGCGATTTGGGAAGCTGTTGAAGCTGACCTTGACTTCGTAATCTGTATTACTGAAGGCATTCCAGTGCGCGACATGCTTGAAGTGCGTAACAAGATGCATGCTAAAGAAGCTGCTGGTGGCAAGAAGACTTTATTGCTTGGCCCTAACTGCCCAGGCATCATCACTCCAGATGAGCTGAAGATCGGCATCATGCCCGGCCATATTCATAAGAAGGGTCGCATTGGCGTTGTTAGCCGTTCCGGTACCTTGACTTACGAGGCAGTTGGTCAGTTGACAGCCATTGGCTTAGGTCAGTCCACAGCAGTTGGTATCGGTGGCGACCCAATCAATGGTCTGAAGCACATCGACATCATGAGAATGTTCAATGAAGATCCAGAAACAGATGCTGTGATCATGATTGGTGAAATCGGCGGTCCAGACGAAGCAGAAGCTGCTCGCTGGTGTAAAGACAATATGAAGAAGCCAGTAGTTGGCTTTATTGCCGGCGTAACAGCGCCTCCAGGCAAGCGTATGGGTCACGCAGGTGCCTTGATCTCAGGCGGTGCTGATACTGCAGATGCTAAGCTTGCCGTTATGGAAGAGTGTGGTTTCAAGGTAACCAAGAACCCTTCAGAAATGGCTGCTTTGCTAAAGGCAATGTTGTAATTGGTAATGAGAAAAAGGATGCTGATTAAACAGCATCCTTTTTTGTTGTATCAGTAGTTAAAACATAAAAATAACGCAGGGAGACAACTCATGGATTTTTCAGTATTTTCAGGCCCTGCATTTTGGGCTGCACTTTTGTCAATCATTGTTGCCAACATCTTGTTATCTGGTGATAACGCAGTAGTGATTGCATTAGCATCACGCAATCTGCCAGCAAATCAACAAAAGAAAGCGATTTTTTGGGGTAGCGCAGCAGCCATTATTTTACGTGTTGTTTTGACGATCACTGCGGTACAACTCCTCAGCCTTCCTTATCTAAAAATCGTTGGCGCTATTTTGCTGGTCTACATTGGCGTGCAATTATTGGCTGATAGCGATGATGAGGCTGAGATGGATGGTCACTCCAATATTTGGGGTGCGATACGCACAATCTTGGTAGCGGACTTGGTGATGAGTTTGGACAACGTTATTGCCGTAGCTGCTGCTGCTCAAAAGGGCCCCGAAGAAACTCGTTTAGCCCTTTTAATCATTGGTCTTGGCCTGTCTATTCCATTGATCATCTTTGGTAGCACCATGCTTTTAAAGGTGATGGATCGTTTCCCGGTCATCATTACTTTGGGCGCTGGATTATTGGGTCTATTGGCTGGTGGTATGTTGGTGGAAGATCCGGCGATCAAGGATTCCATTCAAGGCGCGATGGAAGATGCTCATATGATTTTTGAGGGTATTGGAGTCGCTATTGTGATCTTGCTAGGCACCTATTTGAAGAAAAAGAATCAAGCTAACGCATAAGCTTCTTCAACCTTCTTCTGAATCAGAAAAGCCAGCGATAAAAGCTGGCTTTTTTTACGACTAAGTTTCTTGAGGATTAAAGGCTTAGACTGGATGATGAGGCATTTGACCTCGGGAGCTAGAAAATATGCAGATTAAAGACATTCAAGATATTCAAAATTCAGAAAACGATCCAGAAACAGGCTTTACCTTGATTGAGGTGATGGTGGTGGTAGCCATTATTGGCATTTTGGTTGCGGTAGCCGTTCCTCAGTATCAAGACTACATTGCTCGAAGCAGGGTTGTGGAAGGTATGAATTTATCCTCTAGCGCTAAGCTTGCTGTGACAGAGGCTTTTGCAAGTCGCGGTACAGTGCCCATGGATGATGCAACAAATGGGGCTTTTACTTTTACGCCAACACGTAGCGTCAAGTTAATTGAGATCACTCCCTCGGGCGCAATTGCGATTGACTATCAAGTCAGTGTGGCGCCTGAAGGTAAAAATACACTTCATCTAGTGCCAACTAACGAGCCTGATGCGAATTCTCCTAAGCCTATAGATCTATCCAAGCCAGAGGGAGCAACTTGGGCGGGTGGTTGGTCATGTAGGTCTACGGAGACTAATTTGATTTCTCAGTTATTGCCTTCGGAATGCAGAATAGGTAAATAATCAACTAAATAAAATGCCGCTCATGAAGCGGTTTTTTTATTTATAGCCATAGTAAGGCCCTGTACCAGCATTGGCGCTGGATTTTCCGGAAATTCCAAAGAACACTGTCTTGCCGAAGAAAAATGGCAGACCCCAATCGAATTGGCCTTGTAGGTTGCCAGCCAAATTCGAGTAAGCATAGTTATTAGAAGCAAATAAAGTATCTGCATTAGCGACTGAGAAGTTAATGGTGTCGGTCACATTATTTCTGAGTGGCACTGAAGCGGTATAGTTTTGCGTAGAGCTGGGGCAGTAAAAGCCGGCGCTTAAACTGCATGCTTTCAGGATAGTGCTTTGACTGCCGGCTGGGAAGAAAAGCCCATTACTTCCACTGTCAATAAAGCTTCTACTAAAGCTAAGCCCGTTAAAAGTAGTGGTGAATAAACCAATGCTATTGGTTGGGATGATGCTTGCTCCACTTGAGGAGTTATTGCTCTGAGTATCCACGCCAAAGTACAAAGTCCCTGTGGCTGAGCTTGCTCCTGCAGGGCTAATGGCGGGGGTTTGCATTACCAGGCCATTATTATTTGCAGCAAATGCTGCCACAGGATTTTTGACTTGTAAGCTAGCGGTTTGAGTGATGGCTGTGCAGGTAGCATTCTGAGTGTCGCTGCAGGAGAAATAGTCTTGATTATCTGAAATAAGTAAGGACACACCCAAAATGCCGTTTGCTTTGAGGGTAGTCGTATCCTGTAATGGAGGCAAACCATTGCAATAGCTATTTGGGGCGCTTAGATAGTCGGTGTCACCGATTACTTGAATGGGTATAGCGCTTGCGACCTCCGAACTCATTTTGATATCAGCGGTTTTGACTGGTCCCCATGTAAGTCCAGATAAAAAAGATGCGCACTCTAGAACTGGTGAGTTGTTGTTTGTTTGTGTATTGAGTTGTAGGGATCCCAGTGCTGATGACAGTACCCTTAACCCGCTAGATCCCGTATCTAGAATAATATTTCCGACAGTTTGGCATTGAGTGGTACCTGGTTGACAGATGGTCACACTGACATAAGGAACATTAACGCTGTTGCCAGAACTTTTTTGCACGCTAAAACTAATTGCGTTCGGAGCGATATTGCTGCTTATATAGTCAGGTATAGGAACTGGAGTATCGGGAGTGGGGGTGTTGCTCGAGGTGCTTGAGCTGCTTGATCCGCCGCCTCCACCGCCACAGGCAAAGAGCGTCAACACCAATAGATATATGCAAACCCCTTTGAAAAAATATTGGGTTTTCATTGGGGTAGATTGTTTACGGTGAAGCCAGTAGGGGCTTGCTTAGGCAGAAAAGCAAAGCCCTGAAATGCACCCATCATCCCTGTCGACTGAATCACGAGAGAGTCACTGCTGCTGTAAATGGAGCGACGGGATTGCTGGGCAGCAGATAAATAATTGCCATAGTAGCTCCCGAAAATAGCTTGAATATTTGGGAGGGTTGGACCGCTCCAGCTGATTGCAAAAACAATGCCACTAGGCGATACGTATTCTTGAAAGCTAGTTCCAGAAGCGAGGGTTTGGGTATAAAGCGAATAACCGTTTTGCTGTGAAGAAGTAAGCTGTGAATTAAATTGTTTTTGCTCTGCCAATATAGAAGCAGTAGTGCCGCCTAATTCTGCAAAACAAACTACCGGTAGAGCGAGTCCTAAAAAGAAAAGGCTAGTAAAAACATATTTTTGGCATTTCATAAAGCCTTCTTTTGTAAAATTTACTTCTCGGACTTCCACTCCCCACTCTTGCCACCACTTTTCTCGAGTAGCTTGACATCACCCATCACCATACCTCGGTCTACTGCTTTGCACATATCGTAAATTGTGAGTAGGGCGACTTGGACTGCGGTGAGGGCTTCCATTTCTACACCGGTTGGTCCAGTGGTTTCTGCTCTGACTTGGCAGGTAATGCTGTATTCACCTAGGTTGGTTTGGAGCTCTAGGCTAACGTGAGTTAGCGCCAGCGGATGGCATAGAGGAATGAGATCTGATGTTCTTTTGGATGCCTGAATACCTGCAATTCTGGCGATTCCTAAAACATCACCCTTTTTGTGGGTACCAGCCTCTACCATTTTGAAGGTCTCGGGAAGCATGGTGATCTTGCCCGTAGCGACGGCTATACGGTGGGTATTCGGTTTATCGCCAACGTTTACCATATGGGCTTGCCCGCTGGCATCAAAATGAGTTAGTTTGTTCATGGGATAAGTTTTACCATATAGAGATGCAAGACATAAAGTCAGCTCCAAAAACCTCTTTTTTGCGCCGTGCTTTGGCTGTTCAGCTGATGTTGGGATTGGCTTGCTCTGGGTTTCCTGCATATGCAGCTACCCCTGCTGGTGATGTGTCAGTGGAGGGTAATTCAGCCGCTATTCAGAATATCGGTAGGGCAATGCAGTCACCCGATGCACGTCCCGCTAATGCGCCTACACGTAGCACTATGCAAAGTCAGCCCACTATTGTTTTGCCTGATATGGGTGATCCAGGTGGCGATGCCTTAAGTCGAGTGGATGAGCGTAAGTATGGCGAAATGATCATGCGCCAGATTCGTCCAGATCCTGACTATTCAAATGATTTGCCGCTCTACGATTTTTTAAATCAGATGGAGCATCGCTTATTACAAGCTGCCAAAAAGTTACAACTCGGTGGTGCTAATGAGCAGGGCAGTGGCGCATATAACTTTGAGGTGTTTGCTGTTAAAGACAGCAGCATAAATGCGTTTGCATTACCTGGTGGATTTATTGGATTTCATACGGGTTTGATTGTGAGTGCCGAATCGGATTCTGAAGTCGCCTCTGTAATGGGTCATGAAACTGGCCACGTTTTGCAGCGCCATTTGGCACGTCAGATGGATAAGCAAACAACCAATACCATGATTGCCATTGCCGGTATGGTGCTCGGTGCATTGGCAATGTCTCGCAACCCGCAGGCCGGAGCTGGCTTGATGCAAGGTGGGCAAGCAGTGGCAGTGAATAATCAACTCTCTTATTCGAGAGACGCCGAGCGCGAGGCTGATCGTGTTGGCTTTCAGATATTAGATGCCAGTGGATATGACGTCAATGGTGCGCCAGGATTTTTCCAGCGCTTGCAAAAAGCCACCGGAATTATGGATAAAGGTGTACCTGCTTATGTGCGCACCCATCCTTTAACAACCGACCGTATTGCAGATATGCAAGATAGGGCGCGCACTGTTGCATCGCGTAATGTACCTACCTCAGTTGAGTTCTATTTCATTAAGGCTCGTGCGCGCATGGAGCAGGCTGGAACATCTAGTGGAATGTACGACTTAAAAAATACCTTTGAGAGTTTGAGTAAACAGCAGCCGATTGGTAAGCAGTTAGAGGGTTTTTATGGACTAGCCTTGATAGCGCAACGTCAAGGAAAAATAGACCAAGCAGAGGCTGATTTGCAGCAAGCTCGCAATCTAGCTCAGAAGGCAAGTGCACCAGGATCACCTATTCAAAGACAGAGTCTATCTCTGGATATCACTGCCTCTGAGCTTGCCCTGGCAAAAGGCAAAGGGGAGGAGGCATTGCAAATAGCCCAAGCGACTTTGCGTGCTTACCCCCAGTCATACGCTGCTGGTGCCGCCATGATTAATGCGGATTTAAAACTCGGCCGCACCAATGATGCGATTACTTGGTTAAAGGCGCGCACGAGAGCTCAGCCTAACGAAGTAGTGTGGTGGAATCTACTATCTCAATCCTATGATCAAGCCGGCAATATTCCCATGCGTCATTACGCGCTCGGAGAAAAATACGCTCTTGAGGGCGCTTGGCCTTCGGCAATTGAACAACTCCGTATTGCTAGATCAGCAGGTGGCGCCGATTTTTATCAAGGCTCGAGCATTGATGCCCGTTTACGAGAAATGCAGCGTCAATACCAAGATGAGCTCAAGGAGCAGGGCAAGCAGATGCCTGGCTAAGGTTGTGGCTGCGCTATATAGTTAAAGCGAGAGGCTAGCTCTTCGGAGTGAATGGGGTCTAGAGGCAGTTGTTTGTCTTGCCATGTCCAGGAGCCACCAAAGCTGCAAGCCTCTTCACGCAGCTTGGCTAGCTCAGCAAAATGATCAAGATCGTGATCGTGTAACAGGGCAACTGTTTGACTATCTCTTTTAACAAATTGATTGTTGTCATTTTTATTCCTGCTATAAATCGTTTGATTTACTGTGCCAACAATATAAATATTGCCTTTCTCATCGCTTAGAGCAGCAGTGGGCTCCATGGTTTGATGGCATTGATTAGTGAGATGCGTTCCAGCGTCACTTGGAATAATTCGTACTATCCAAGGGGTCGCATCTAAGGTAATAAAAACGCGTTGCGGGCCATTCTGGAAAAAGTATCTACCGCTCTCATCGCAAGCATAGTTACGCTCAATGAAATCATTAAGTGCAGCATGTTGAATTACTTGCCCTGGGAGATTATTTTGTTGTGCGAACTCATCCCGCATGCGCCATTGGCCGCGGCGATCTAATGCAAGCCAGCCATAGCAATCAGGTACATTGGGCCACTTCATGAGTGACCGAAGCACTTGATCATCCATGATGTTTAGTGCAAGCCGTGGGGCGTAGAGGGAGCGTCGAAAGTTTCTTCGGTGGAGTGACTGGCATGTAAATGCGCGATGCGCCAGCCTTGACTGTCTTGTAGAAGCACGAGTGTGATATTCAGAAAAAATTCTGCTTCCACTTGATCGGCTCTCAGATGAACTGCTTCTGTAGTGTCGTATACCGCAGCACCTAAAACGGAATGGCTAATGCAAGCAATGGGCTCTAAGAATAAAGGTTGCTTTGCGAGCAATCTCTCTAGGCCCTCACGAATTTCTGCATGACCCGTTAGGCGATGACCTTCTGGCAGAACGCAGGTAATGGAGTCATCATCTAACCAAATATCCAGAGCACCTTGAATATCACGATGACGTAAGGCATCTCGCCATGCTTCGACAACATCGTCCGCACTGTGAAAAAGTCTGGCAAGTTTGGTCATGGCTTACTGTTCCTGAGTTATGGCTGCAATGCATTCAGTGTAGCGAATACTTGTTCTGGCAAGATGTCGTTTAAGCACTTTAAGTGACCCAGTGGGCATTCTCTTTTATGGCATGGACTGCAAGGCAGCTTGAGCCAAATTACCTTAGCTTTATCTGATAAAGGTGGGGTATGGGCTGGGTCGCTTGATCCAAAAATGGCAACTTGAGGGGTTCTGAGGGCTGCCGCAATGTGCATTAAGCCGGAGTCATTGCTGATAACCGCTTTGCCCATGCCGATCAAGGCAATCGCTTCATCTAGTGAAGTATCTCCACACCAGTTATGAATGTGACTATTTTGCTTTGCCTGGGACTGAATTTCTTGGGCAAGTGCATGGTCGCCTTTGCTACCCAAAAGAATGATCTGACTATGCGGATTGCTGGCAATGAGTTTTTGCGCCAATTGTGCAAAGTGACTTGTGGGCCAACGTTTCGTTGGGCCGTACTCAGCGCCAGGGCACATCACGTAGACGTTAGCTGGATCAACTTTGGCATTGAGTAATTTGGTCTTCACCGATTGATTAGCGGTAGAGGATACATTTAACTTGGGTACGAGATTGCTTCCTGTTGATGCAGATTGCCCTTCATTAAGCAGTTGGCTTAATGCAAGATAGTGCTCCACCATAGGCGGGCGATTTACCTTGCTTGGATTATCTAGTGATAAGTTGATTAAGCCAAAGCGTAATTCACCGCGATAGCCCGCCCGAAAAGGAATATTAGCGAGCCAAGGAATGAGTGCTGACTTAAGACTATTGGGTAAAACAAAACAAGCTTGATATTTTTTTATCGCTAGTTCTTTTGCTAGTTTTTTGCGTAAGCCCCACTGCAATTGTTTGTGTTCAAACTTAGCTTCGATGACTTCATGTACTTCAGAGCAAGCGCGATAAATTGGAGCAACCCAAGTGCTGGCGAGTACGTCAATGTTTGCTTCTGGATATTGTTTTTTGAGAGATGCTAATAATGGCTGAGTCATCACAGCGTCCCCAATCCAGTTTGGGGCAATGATCAGAATACCGTGCATGTAATGTATCCCGACTCAGCACCTCAAGAAGAGGTGCTGATAAGGCTTAGTGGCCGTGCGGCTCAGTGCCGGGAATGAGTTTGTACTCAGTGCCACAGTATGGGCACTTGGCTTCACCGGTCTCAGTGATATCTAGAAAAACGCGTGGATGCGAGTTCCATGCTGGAGTTTTATTGGTGGGGCAATGTAAAGGTAAATCTTTGCCATCCACCATAACCACTTGAGCTTGAGTCATGTGCTGTTTCCTAATTGCTGAAATTACTTAATGTTTTACTTAACGTAAGTGAGCCAAGATTTGTATTGGTCATTTCTTCCGTAGACTGCGTCGAAATACGTCTTTTGAATTTTTTCAGTGATAGGACCACGCTTGCCATCACCAATAGTGCGGTCGTCTAATTCGCGAATAGGAGTTACTTCAGCAGCAGTACCAGTGAAGAAGGCCTCATCAGCGGAATAGACTTCGTCGCGAGTCAGACGTTTTTCACGAACTTCATAGCCAAGATCTTTGGCGATCTGGATAACGGAGTCACGTGTGATGCCATCTAAACATGAGGCTAAATCTGGTGTGTACACAATCCCGTTGCGAACCATAAAGAGGTTTTCACCGGAGCCTTCAGAAACATAACCTTCGGTATCCAGCAACAGAGCTTCGTCGTATCCATTGGCAGTCACTTCTTGGTTAGCCAAAATGGAGTTGATGTAGTAGCCCGATGCCTTGGCACGAACGAGTGAAGAATTGACGAAATGACGTGTAAATGAGGAGGTTTTAACTCGAATACCCTTATTTAGGCCATCTTCACCCAAATAAGCACCCCATTCCCAGGCGGCGATCGAGGTGTGGATGCTGTTGCCTTTGGGGGAGATTCCGAGTTTTTGGGAGCCGATAAAGATAATTGGGCGTATATAGCAGGCTTCGAGCTTATTGCTGTTAACTACGTCAATAATGCCCTTGGTGATCTCTTCTGGGCTGTAAGGCATATTCATTTGGAAGATCTTAGTGCCGTTAAAAAGGCGCTTTACGTGCTCTGGAAGGCGGAAAATCGCGGTTCCCTGGGGGGTTTTATAGGCTCGGATGCCCTCAAATACGCCCATTCCGTAGTGCAGGCTATGGGTTAGCACGTGAATATTGGCCTCGCGCCAAGGAATTAGCTTCCCATCAGTCCAAATAAAGCCATCGCGGTCGGACATCGACATTTTCTTTACCTTTTGTGTCTATTAAGTATCTGTAACAGCGGTTTAAGCAGAGCACTAGGCTGGCAGTGTTTGGTCTTCCGGCCCAGAATGCATTTAAGTCCTTATTGTAGAGCAGGCAGGGCAGTCTGTCGGCTCCGATCCTCGGGGGTGGATGGGCCAAGAGCCTTTAGAATGGAACATTCCCCATAAACCACTTCTTTACCAAAACTCATGCCGGAATCCTTATTTAAAGTTAAGCGTTTAAGTGAATTAGCCCAATCAGGTCAATTAAAGGGTAAGCGGGTATTTATCCGTGCCGATTTGAACGTTCCGCAAGATGAGGCAGGCAACATTACAGAAGACACGCGTATTCGGGCATCGATGCCTGCTGTACAGATGTGTTTGGATGCTGGGGCAGCAGTGATGGTGACTTCGCATTTAGGTCGTCCAACCGAAGGGGAATTTAAACCCGAAGATAGTTTGGCTCCGGTAGCCGATCGCATTGCCAGTTTGCTGAATCGTAAAGTGCCTTTAATTAGCGATTGGGTGAATGGCGGCTTTGAAGTGAATCCTGGCGAGGTAGTCCTGCTGGAAAACTGTCGTCTCAATGTGGGTGAGAAAAAGAATAGCGACGAATTAGCGAAAAAAATTGCTGCATTGTGTGATGTGTATGTCAACGATGCATTTGGTACGGCGCATCGCGCTGAAGCCACCACCTACGGTGTAGCGAAGTTCGCACCAGTAGCGTGTGCCGGTCCTTTGATGGCTGCTGAATTAGATGCGCTAAGTCGTGCACTAGCCAGTCCAAAACGTCCTTTAGTCGCCATTGTTGCTGGATCTAAAGTTTCATCCAAGCTTACTATTTTGAAGGCCTTGTCTGAGAAAGTGGATGAGCTCATCGTTGGTGGCGGCATTGCAAACACCTTCATGCTGGCCAAAGGTTTGCCTATTGGTAAATCTCTTGCTGAGCCTGATTTGGTTGATGAAGCTAGAGAGATCATGGAGATCATGGAAAAGCGTGGCGCTCATGTGCCGATTCCTGAAGACGTAGTGGTTGCCAATGAGTTGTCTCCATTAGCCCGCGCAAACCGCGTACCTGCGGATCAGGTTGCAGAAGACGACATGATCTTGGACATTGGTCCAAAGACTGCTGCACGTTTATCCATCATGCTCGCTCACGCTGGCACGATTGTTTGGAATGGTCCATTGGGCGTATTTGAAATTGATCAATTTGGAGGCGGTACCAAGATGTTGGCCGCAGCCATTGCGCACTCACCTGCATTCTCGATTGCTGGTGGCGGCGATACTTTGGCGGCGATTGCAAAGTACGGTATTGAGAATCAAGTGGATTACATCTCTACTGGTGGCGGCGCTTTCTTAGAGTTCTTAGAAGGCAAAACCTTGCCAGCCTTTGCGGTACTTGCTGAAAGAGCGAAAGACTAAATATGTTGAGAGCAACCAAGATCATTGCAACCTTAGGACCTGCTTCCGAGAAGCCCGAAGTGTTGCGTGACATGATTCGTGCGGGTGTAGATGTAGTGCGCATGAATTTCTCTCACGGTACCGTTGCTGACCATAAAGCGCGTCACGATTTAGTGCGAACTATCTCCGCTGAAGTGGGTAAAGAGGTTGGCATCATGGCCGACTTACAGGGCCCCAAAATTCGTGTGGGTAAATTTGCGGATAGCAAAATTCTTCTGAAAGAAGGTGACAAATTTACTCTGGATGTTGATTGCGAGATGGGTAGCCAAGGGTGCGTTGGTCTTGACTACAAGGAGTTGCCAGGCGACGTAAAGCCGGGCGACCGTCTTTTGTTAAATGATGGTTTAGTGGTGCTGACGGTTGACAGTGTTAGAGGCGGAGAGATATTTACGATTGTTGAGCAGGGCGGACCACTCTCCAATAACAAAGGTATTAATCGTGCTGGTGGTGGCTTAACTGCTCCTGCGCTGACTGAAAAAGATATTGCTGACTTAGATGCCGCAATTTCAATGGGCGTAGATTTCTTGGCGATTAGCTTTCCTAAAGACGGTGCTGATATGGCCTATGCCCGTCAGTTGGCAGATGCTGCAAGCGTCAAGTATGGTGTTGGCAAAGTCAGAACCATTGCCAAGGTAGAGCGTGCAGAAGCGATTGAGCCTGAAGCCCTTAAAAGCATTATTGCTGAGAGTGACGGCATCATGGTTGCTCGTGGGGATCTCGCCATTGAAGTGGGTAATGCAGCAGTGCCTGCATTACAAAAGCGCATGATTGCTTGGGCGCGTGAGGCAGATAAATTTACGATTACGGCTACGCAAATGATGGAGTCGATGATTAATGCGCCAGTACCAACGCGTGCAGAAGTCAGCGACGTTGCTAATGCGGTATTGGACGGCACTGATGCGGTGATGTTATCTGCTGAGTCTGCTGCAGGCATGTATCCAGTGCAAACCATTAAGGCAATGGCAGAGATCTGCGTTGAGGCAGAAAAGTCAGATCGCGTGAAACTCGATACCGACTTCTTGGATCAGACTTTTACTCGTATCGATCAAACGATTGCCTTGGGAGCCTTATTTACTGCCCATCATTTGAATGCCGACGCGATCGCAGCTTTAACTGACTCCGGCTCAACGGCAATTTGGATGAGTCGTCATAATATTCACGTACCAATCTTTGCGTTGACCTCCAAGATCGCTACGCAGCGTGCATTAAGCACCTATCGCAATGTCACCCCAATCGGCTTGGATTACACAAAAGATCGTGACACCGCGCTACAAGAGGTAGAGACTTGCCTGAAAAAATTGGGCGCTGTCAAAACAGGTGATACCGTTGTGCTCACCTCAGGTGAGCCCATGGGCGAGCCTGGTGGCACTAATACCCTCAAGATTATTCATGTGAAGTAATTCGCATTTAAAAAGATTCAAAACAGATTTATTTTTAACCTCCTTACTATTTATTAAGAGAACATCATGGCTTTAGTATCTTTAAGACAACTCTTGGATCATGCTGCTGAAAACGGTTACGGCCTGCCAGCATTTAATGTGAATAACTTAGAGCAAGTAACGGCGATTATGGAAGCGGCAAATGAAGCTGACTCCCCAGTCATCATGCAAGCTTCAGCAGGCGCACGTAAATATGCTGGTGAAGCATTCTTGCGCCATCTGATTTCTGCTGCGGTTGAGGCTTATCCGCATATTCCGGTGGTGATGCATCAAGACCACGGTCAAAGCCCGGCAGTTTGTATGGCTGCGATCAAAAGTGGTTTTACCAGCGTGATGATGGATGGTTCCTTAGAGGCTGATGGCAAAACAGTGGCTAGTTATGAGTACAACGTAGGGGTTTCTAAAGAGGTGGTGAAGTTCTCTCATTCCATCGGAGTTACGGTTGAGGCTGAATTAGGCGTATTGGGCTCATTGGAGACAATGCAGGGTGATAAAGAAGATGGTCATGGTGCTGATGGCAAGATGACTCGTGAGCAATTATTGACTGACGTTGAGCAAGCCGCTGATTTTGTGAAAGAAACCCAGTGTGATGCTTTAGCGATTGCGATTGGCACTAGCCATGGCGCATATAAGTTCAGCAAAATGCCAACAGGCGATATTTTGGCAATTGATCGCATTAAAGAAATTCATGCGCGCATCCCAAACACCCATTTAGTAATGCACGGTTCTTCGAGTGTCCCACAAGAATTGCTCGCTGAGATTCGTGAATTCGGTGGCGATATGAAGGAGACCTACGGCGTTCCTGTAGAAGAGATTCAAGAAGGTATTAAGAACGGTGTTCGTAAGATCAATATCGATACGGATATTCGTTTGGCGATGACTGGTGCGATCCGCCGTTACTTTATTGAAAATCCAAGCAAGTTTGACCCACGCGATTATTTGAAGCCAGCTCGTGAAGCCGCTAAGAAGGTTTGTATTGCACGCTTCCAGGCATTTGGTTCTGCTGGTCAAGCCTCTAAAATTAAACCGATTTCTTTAGAGCAGATGGCTGAGCTATACAAGAGCGGCAAATTAACACAAATTGTGAAGTGATTTAAATATGCCTGCTTTGTACGCTACCTCTATTAAGTCTTTACCTTTGTTATCCAAAGGTAAAGTGCGCGATGTTTATGCATTAGATGACGACAAGTTATTGATGATTACTACTGACCGTCTTTCTGCGTTTGATGTGGTGATGGGTGAGCCCATTCCTGAGAAAGGTGTAGTTCTCAATCAAATGGCTAATTTTTGGTTTGATAAATTAGCTGCAGTGATTCCCAATCATTTGACTGGTATTGATCCTGCTACCGTGGTGGCAGCGGATGAGGTTAACCAAGTCAAGGGTCGTGCAGTAGTGGCTAAACGCTTAAAGCCCATTTTGGTTGAGGCAGTAGTTCGTGGTTACTTGGCTGGTAGTGGCTGGAAAGACTACAAAGAAACTGGCAAGGTTTGCGGTATTGCTTTGCCGGAAGGTTTGGAGAATGCCCAGAAATTACCTGAGCCTATTTTTACTCCTGCTGCTAAAGCGGAGTTTGGGCAACATGATGAAAACATCTCATTTGAAAAAGTCATCGAGCTCATTGGTGAAAAGTTAGCCAATCAAATTCGTGAAGTGAGTATTCGTTTGTACAAAGAGGCCTCTGAGTACGCTGCTACTCGTGGAATCATCATTGCCGATACCAAGTTTGAATTTGGGCTAGATGCCAATGGGCAGTTGGTACTGATGGATGAGATCCTGACGGCCGACTCTTCTCGTTTTTGGCCTGCAGAAACCTACTATGTAGGTTCAAACCCACCTTCTTATGACAAGCAGTTTGTGCGTGATTGGCTGGAAACCGCGATGGTGGATGGTAAGTTATGGCCTAAAACAGCCCCCGCACCGCAATTGCCAGCGGATGTGATTGAAAAGACTGCCCAGAAGTATCGTGAAGCGCTTACCCGTCTTACTGAGACTTCTTGAGTCAGGGATAATAGAGTCCTTAATGGTTATAAGGCATTTGGAGAGGTAAATGAGCAAGAAGCCAATCGTCGGAATAGTGATGGGATCCAATTCAGATTGGGACACCATGCAGCACGCCGCTCAAATGCTTGAGCAATTTGGCATTGCTCATGAGGCAAAAGTACTCTCCGCACACCGCATGCCAGACGATATGTTTCAGTATGCAGAAAAAGCGCAAGCCAATGGCTTGCAGGCGATCATTGCTGGAGCGGGTGGCGCAGCCCATTTACCAGGCATGCTTGCCTCAAAAACCATTGTTCCTGTTTATGGCGTACCTGTCGCTAGTAAATATTTGCGTGGTGAAGACTCTCTTTACTCTATTGTGCAGATGCCTAAAGGTATTCCGGTTGCTACTTTTGCGATTGGTGAAGCCGGCGCAGCAAATGCTGCTTTGCATGTGATTGCAGGTTTAGCTTTGCATGATGCTGAATTAGCTAAGCGCTTAGAAGATTTCCGTGCCAAGCAGTCTGATGCTGCACGCTCAATGAATTTGCCGGGATATTAATTACATGGCAGATCGTATGGAACCCATTTTGCCGGGTTCATATTTAGGAATTTTAGGTGGCGGTCAATTGGGGCGGATGTTTACTCAAGCCGCTCAAGCGATGGGCTACAAGGTTTGCGTACTCGACCCTGGCTCTGATAGTCCCGCAGGCTCCATTGCCGAAAAATTTATTCAAGCGCAATACACTGACAGCGCCGCTTTAAAAGAGATGGCTGCATTGTGTTCATCAGTGAGCACTGAATTTGAAAACGTTCCCGCTCAAGCTTTAGATGAGCTTGAGTCTTTGGGTGTGTTTGTGGCGCCGCGCAGTAGCTGCGTTTCTCTTGCCCAAAATCGTATTGCCGAGAAAAATTTCTTAGCTACCTGGAAGTCAGAAACCAATATTGGCCCAGCTCCCAACTTTGTAATTGAGCATGAGGCTGATATTGCCCATACTCCAAAGGAGCTCTTCCCTGGAATCTTAAAGACTGCACGCATGGGCTATGACGGCAAAGGTCAGGCGACTGTTTATAGCGTAGAAGAATTGACTACCGCATGGAATGAGTTCGGGCGCGTACCTTGTGTTTTAGAAAAGCGCATGGAATTAGATTTTGAAGTGTCAGCTTTGGTAGTGCGTGGTTATGACGATGCTGTAGTAGCCTATCCAGTGGCCCAAAATATCCATCGTGACGGTATTTTGCATACCTCGACTGTGCCAGCCCCTTCACTGAAGCCTGCTCAGGAAAAGAAAATCATTGATGCAGCCAAGGCGCTGATTCGGAAGATCGATTACGTTGGTGTTCTTTGCGTAGAATTCTTTGTGCTGAAGAACGGCGACATCGTGGCTAATGAAATCGCACCACGCCCGCACAACTCTGGTCACTACACCATGGATGCTTGTGTGAGCAGTCAGTTTGAACAGCAGGTACGAGCAATGGCTCGTTTGCCTTTGGGTGATACCCGTCAGCTTGCGCCTGTATCCATGTTGAACTTGTTGGGTGATCTTTGGTTTGAGGGTAGTGAAGATCAACCAAAAGAGCCTGCATGGAATAAAGTTCTGGCTCACCCTGATGCAAAGCTACACCTGTATGGCAAATCTGCGCCACGCATTGGTAGAAAAATGGGTCACATTAACTGCTTAGGCGAGAATCTCAATGAGGCTCGGAAAAATTGCGTAGCTGTTGCTACCGAACTAGGGATCGAGCCCTAGAAATGTCCGCAGACAGTACCCACTTGCAATCTTCTGCAGTGATTAATGAGGCAGTACAAAGCTTGCGTGACGGTGGTTTGGTTGCATTCCCCACAGAGACCGTTTATGGCTTGGGCGCGGATGCTAAAAATCCTGAAGCGATTAAGAAAATCTTTACCGCTAAGGGTCGCCCATCAAATCACCCCCTAATTGTTCATTTAGCTGCGCCAGATAAATTCGATCAAACTCAAATCGATTGGGTTGCGCTCTTGGCACCGTGGGTAAGAGACTTATCCGAGGAAGCCTTAAAGCTCATTAACGCCTTTTGGCCAGGGCCATTAACTTTAGTCTTCAAGAAAGATAAAAGTGTTTTAAATGAACTGACTGGCGGCCAAGATACGGTAGCGATTCGGGCTCCTTCTCATCCTGTTGCACAGGAGTTATTACGTAAATTTAAAGGCGGAGTTGTTGCGCCATCAGCCAATCGCTTTGGTAAGGTATCGCCGACTAGTGCTGCCGACGTCCGTAATGAGTTCGAGGGTATGTTGGATTTAATGATTTTGGATGGTGGCGATTGTGAAGTCGGTATCGAGTCAACCATCATTGATTTGTCATCTGGCGATAAGGCTGTGCTACTCAGACCCGGCGCAATCACTCCAAGTGAAATTTTTACCAAGACAGGTGTAAAGGTTTATCAGCCTGGAGAAGTAAAAGGGAATGAAGCGCCCAATGAAGCAACGGCAGATCTACCAAGGGTATCTGGAAGTCTCAAAGCCCATTACGCACCAACTACGCCTTTGCGCCTATATGCCCCGGGTCGTGTCTTGGATGCCTTGACTGAATATCCAGATATTAAATCGCGCGTTGCTGTAGCGGTGTGGGATTCAGAATCCTCCTTAAGCGAAGATGGGCATCCTTCGGCCCACTTTGAGGAGGTTGAGGTTCCAAGCGATAGCGGTGCCTTTGCGAGTCGGCTATATCGCTCCTTGCGTGATTTAGATCAGCAAGGTTGGGATTTGATTTTGTTCCCTGAACCGCCAGCGGGCGAGGAGTGGGACGGCGTTAGAGATCGTCTTCAGCGCGCATGCTTTGGTTCTGGCCCATCTTCAAGCAGCCACGATAGCAACTGATCGTGCGCCTCTAGACCCCTCCAAGCATTGGGGTGGTTGATGAATGAAGTCACCGCATACATCTTTCCAGATTTACTCATTACATAACCTGAGATCGCTCGCACATCTGCAAGAGAACCGGTTTTAATTCTGGCTTCTGGTTTTTTCTTCAGATGTAAAAACTTGCGTAGTTGAACCATTAAGCGATTGCGCATCGTGCCATCGGTACCTGCAATTGGTAGGCTGTTATATAAAATATCACCCACTGGTAAATTACGAGCAGTGAGCAAGAGCTGATTCATTTGACTGGCAGAGATTGCTTCGTTGCGAGATAGCCCAGAGCCATTCTCAATCACCAGCCCCTGAAAGTCCAAACCATTTTGTTTGAGCCAACTCTGAATCACTAACTCACCATTGGCAGTTGTTGCTGGCTTACCCATTTTCTCTAAAGCCATAGTCAAAAGAACTTGGCGTGCCATGACGTTATTTGAGTACTTGTTGATGTCTAAGACATCATCGGCAAGTTTGCTGCCTTCAAATTGCAAAAGAAGTCGGGCGGCTAAAGGAACTGAACCATCTTTACCGATAGGAGCTTGTGCCCAGCTGCCACCAGCTAATTCCCAGGCGGCTGCGAAGCCTTGCGTTAGAAAGGTATTGGCGTCAAGCGCAACAACGTTAAAGTTCACTCCCTTACAGGAGCTTGGGAACGCCCCAGAGAACTGTGCAGTTAAAGGCTGATCGGTATTGGTGACACCTTCCGGATCTAAATTAAAGCGGATATTGCTTTTCCAGTTATCGCATGAGCGATCGACCAGCTGCATTTGGTTGGATACCTTTAGCTGGGAGAGGGATGGGGTGTAACTAATGTCAATAAAATCCGCAGTGCGTGACTTACCTAGTTGAAACGACAAAGTTCTAAATGCATAGAGCAGAGGATCTGGCGGAACGTTGTATGCACGCAGAGCTTCGCCATCAATAGTATTTTGCTCCATGACATTAGCCGCATAAGCACTGCGATCAAAGAATAGATTGCCATCAATCTTCTGGATACCCAGACCTTGAAGGTCCTTCATCATCTTAGCTAACTCTTCCGGAACAAGCTTGGGATCACCAGTTCCCTGTAAATATAAATTACCTTTCAGAGCTCCCTGACGAATAACACCATCGGTATAGACATTAGTGCGCCAACGATATTGAGGACCTAAGATGTCTAAACCAGAAAGCGTTGTTAATAACTTCATCGTTGAAGCGGGGTTCATTGGATCGCCACCGCGCCAATCTAAAACTTTCTTAGCTACATTCTTTCCGGGGCGACCGGGTTCGATCTCTAGAACTGAAATACTTACCGTATCAAGAGGAATTTGATTGCGCTCGAGGCTACTCGCTACGGATGGTGGAATTACTGGGGATGCAGTCTCGCCGGCAAAGGCTAAAGAACTAGCCGTCCAAAGGAGGATTGCGATAAAAGCGGATGGGCGAAGAGGAGAAAAACGCATCTCCCATAGGATAAACCCACCGCATCAAAGATTAAAGCTTTGCATATTGAGATTGATACCTAGTAATAATTAGATTTTGGTCCTCCAGCAATTGAATAAAGGTGGTAATTCGAGCATCTAAATTCTTCTCTTGCTCCAGGACCTCACATGCCCTAGTAAAGTTTTTGGCATTGAGGAGCTGAGCCCCTCCTTTGACTTTATGAACCATGTTTCTGAAGGCGCCTTCATCTACGGCTTCATTTCTTAGGGTGAGTAGGGTCTCATCATGCACCTTTTTAATTTCTTCCAAGATCACCAGAATGTACTCTGGGCTATTTCTGAGGAGGTTTCCAAAGGCATCAAATGAATACTCCTCCAGACCTCCAGTTTGAGTTGTAGTCTCAGTTAATTCTTCGACTTGGAAATAGCGTGACAGCTCATTCTCTAAAGTCATGAGACTTAAAGGTTTGATCAGGACACCATTCATGCCCGCCTCCAAGAATTGATGGCGTGAATCTAGGGCATAGATATCTGCAGTAATGCCGATGATGATGAGATCTTGATTGCCTGTATTACGTATGTGCTTGGCAAGCTCTGAACCCTGCATGCCTGGGATAGATTGATCGGTTAGCAGAAGATCAAAATGCCGTTGACTGATGAGATCCAGAGCTGTGGTGGCGTTATCGCAAACCGATACTTCAATCCCTAAGGCTTGAAGTTGAAGCGAGATAATTTGGCGACTTGCAGCATGATCTTCAACAACTAATGCTTGTAATGAGGACTCATTATTTTGAGCATGCTTGGAGACTAGCTTTCTGGATATATTGCTATGTTCAGGTCTTGAGGCTCTGTTTGCAGCAATGCTGGTGCGTGGAAATGCAACGCAAAAATGAATATTGCTACCAAAGCCAGGTGCGCTCTCAAAGTAAAGTTGGCTGTTCATGGAGGTAACTAAGTGGTTGGTAATGGTAAGGCCAAGACCAGTGCCATTCGCTTGTTCGGTATTGCCTGGTATTTGCTCAAAAGCTTGGAGTGCTATGGCAATCTCTTCTGTACCCATGCCAACACCGGTATCAATGACTCTGAATTCAACTAATTGTCCCGCATGATCATCTGCCAGCACGCTGATAGAGAAATAGATTTCACCATGATCGGTGAACTTAATGGCGTTACTAATCAGGTTCTGCAGTATTTGGCGTAAACGTAAAGAATCCAACAACAAGACTTCTGCAATGCGCGGATCTTTAGAAGTATGTAGCTTGAGACTCTGTCTATGGGCCACGGTCGAAAATGCCGAATCGATGTCATCAATCAAAGCATTGAGATTGCAGGGCTCAATATTGAGTGTAAGCTTGCCTGCCTCTATCTTTGATAGATCCAAAACCTGGTTTAGGATTCCCAAAAGAGATTCTGCTGATGAGTGTGCGCTCTTCAGTAAAGTTTTTTCATTTGCAGGTAGGGAGCTGCTGAGCAATAACTCCTGCACTCCCAAAATGGCATTCATTGGCGTACGGATCTCATGACTCATTGTGGCTAGGAAGACAGACTTTGCAGCGTTTGCATTTTCTGCCTGCTCCTTCGATGAAATAAGGTGTTTCGCTTCTTGTTTTTGAATTGTTTGTCTCTGATGCATACGCCAAAGCAAGGTAAAGCCTATCAGTAGGATTGCCAAAGTGGAGAGCCAAGGTAAATGGTTGGGTGGGGATGAGTGGCCTCTTTCAAAAGTAGACACGTTGATGTTAAAAAGATCTCGTGATGCGATTGGATCTAGATTATTGAGAAACTGCTCAAGTACTCCATGCAAAGCTTCATCTTGATTCGAGATAAGCCAGCGATATTCAAAGGGCTCTCTACTGTAAAGCCCGTCAACCTGTAACTTGTCTGCGTTTAATTTCTGAATGAGTTGTTGCGCAAGACGAAGCGGTAAGACAAGCGCTTCAATATCGTTTTTGAGAAGATCAAATACTAATTTTTCCGCATGGCCGGATACGCTGGCTTGGGGGTGATTGGGTATTGGTGGATTTTCAAAGCCACGGTCAAAGTAGGCGATATTAATTGGCTCAATAGGCGCATCGTTTTTGGACCGTTTAGTCAGAATAGCGTCATGCCCCCAAAAGATTGCTTCTGATAAGGACCCAAATTTCAGATACTCATCATCTATAGCGGGCGGATCAATGATGAAATCTACCTCTCCATTGGCTAGTTGCTGAAGCCCCTCTCGATCGCTCTTTCGCCACTTCGGTAAAAACTCCTGTTGGGTAAATTCGCTGAGCTTTTTTAGAAAGCAATGGAAAACCCCAGACTCACCCTTTTCATTGGCATCCAAGTAAGGTGCATATTTTTCATGAATGCTAAAACGTACTACGGGATGGGCATCGATCCACCGTTGCTCGGCTGAGTTCAGTAAGTTCGCATAGGTATTTCCTAATATCCCATTTAATAGGATAAAGAGGCATATGCGGGTGATGGATCGATGCATGCTGATTTAGCTTTCGATAATGTTGTTCATGCGACAGAACAAAATCAAGTCTGCAATATTGTTAATACCTAGCTTGTCAAAAACTCTGGTCTTATAAGTGGCTACTGTCTTATTGCTGATATGTAGCATTTCAGAGATTTGTTGGTTTGAGTTCCCTTTGCCCAGGTATTTCATAACCTGTAACTCACGATCAGAAATTAACGCAAGCTTATCGTTGTCACTTAATGAGCTATTGCCATTTTTGCCGTGAGTGAAAAAGTTATAGCCTTGGGATATTGCAACGCAGGCAGCTAGGATGACATCTGCACCTGCAGTTTTGTTTACAAAACCATGTCCACCTAATGAGCGCACTCTCCCGCCATAAACAGCCTCGTCCATGCTAGAAAGAACCAGCATTCGAACTTCGGGATACATTAATCCAATACGGCGTATAACATCAAAGCCATCCGTCTTGGGCATATCGAGATCCAAGATCACCATATTGGGGTTCACCTCTTTCATGGACCTAAGGCACTCCTCTCCATTCTGAGCTTGCCCTGCGATCTCAAATAGCAACTGGTCCTGCAACATACTTTTAAGAGCCATCAGCATTGCCGGATGGTCATCTACCAACATCACGCGTTTTCTCATTACTTGTCTCCGTTTTGGTTTGGGTGTTGATGAGGGTGCAGCGAAAAAATGGCTTTAGCGATACGGCTATCGTTAATCTGCAGCATCTGATGGCGGCTTACAGGCGACATCATGAGACCACCATAAGAATGGTCAGCAATCAGAGTGGAGGCGTTTTCTAAATCTTTTACCAATCCAATATTGCTGGCATAAATTTGTGTAGGTGAATAGGGCGATTGCCTGAGTTGAGAAAGGGCATCGCTTGCCATCTCATGTTCACGTATTTGACTCATATCGATATGAACGCCTTCTAATTGCATTTCCGTGATCCACTGCAACTCTTCAATGCTTCCAGTGAATGTAAGGAAGTGCAACAAGACGCCAAGCCGTCGCAAACGAAGTAATCCTTCTTTGCAAGCATCAGCGCTGTCGGGCTCAGGAATAGTTTGAATACCGATACTTACCAAGCCCACTGGTAGGCGTGAGTTCAAAATCAGTTCACTCATTGCATCCACGTAGCCGCTTGAGGCTATGGCATGTGTTGGTATTGGCAAAATTCCAGGAATAAAGCGACCACTGCGATACCAATATGCGATGGTGTCCAAGCCTTCCATAAAAAGGCGTAGCAATTGCACGTCAGAGGCAGTCAGTAATGGTCTAAATAAAGATCCTGTCAGTTTGGTTCCCTTGCGGTTAAAAATGGGTTCATGACTAATCGCTTGTCGTTTAGACCAGGATTGGTGTTCTTCAAGGGCTTGGTTACTAAGGCCAAGCCAGGGATCGCCACAGGCGTCTCGTACTTCTTGGAAGGGTTTGTTCTTCCATGCCTTTACAAGCGTGTACAGCCGGGATTTCGGGCTCATCAGCATTCTCCAATCGGTGACTATCCAGTCTAGGCAGGACGGATTGGAGCGGTAAGGGCTTTAAGCTGATTTATCTGTAGGAATTGACCTACCAGCCTGTCCCTATTATAAAAATAGGCTAAATCTGATGATATTTAGCCATCTTAAAAATGTCAGCGCTTATAAATCAATAGGTTGCAAATTTTTAATCAGTTAGCTTGAAAACGATTCGTCAAGCATCTTGAAAATTACACCCATATTTATCATATATCTTGAAAATATTGCTTCGAGCCCTCAAAGTCCGGGAACTCTTTCGCAAATTTTCTTGCAATGTGTGAGGAATGCTTAAAATAAAAAGTCTATCCAGACCTGCCCCTACTGGGTGCATCATGTGCATAAAAGGTAAAGGTGTTGCGTGCCAAATCATGACCGTTTAATTTAGTCTTAAGGAGAGTGCTTGAGGCCTTAATTGTTGTGCCGTTTGCTTGTGCTGCGGCTTGAGCAACATAGAGTCCAATCCCCATCCCTGCCGAATTAATTTTTTTTGCGGAAGCCCCTCTGTAGCCTCGTTGATAGATCATTTTTATCTCATCATCGTCAAGATAGGGCCCAATTGAAACTATTGAAATCTTAGTGCTCTGGCCCTGCTCTTCAAAGTGAACTTCTACATTCTGATTGCCTAGGGAGTATTTGAGGGCATTATTAAGAAGAGCCATCGGTATTATTTTGAATGAGTCAAATACCTTATATTCGGATCTACATGATCCGACAAAATTAACTATCTTTTTAGTTCTCTCATCGCTTTGAGTGCTTAGAATGAAAGTTAGTTTGTGGATTAATTTATAAGGCATTACAGAAATTAATTCTCCCAGGCCTGCGCTATCTGGATTGAGAAATACGGTAAGCAAATCAAATGTATCTACCAAAATCTGAGATGCTTTAAATATCGTTTTCTCGATTCGCGAGGATGCATTAAATTTTTCTTCAAGAGTTACCCCTGGCTTACCTTGGATCAGATATTCTGCTGCAATTTTAATTTCTTCTGCTAGCTTCGGCGTTTCATGAAGAGCCTCTAGCTTCTCGCCGAGATCCAAGTCACGCTCCTCTTGCAAGATTTTATCGAGTTGTTTAATGGACTCAATCCAGTTATTAACATCGGATTGACTAATTGCCCTTCCTTTTAGCTCATGCTTCCTTTGAGTTCCAAATTTTTTACCTAGCACCTCTCTATTTGAAAGGCTTGTTAGGCCATAGATAACAAGATGAATGCCAGAAACTGATGTTCCAAAATAAGTTAACCCATCTGAACAGACTGAACCCAAAAGCATTGGTCTTTCAGTTACACATGAGTGGGTTTTGCATTTTTTACAAATGCTTGGCTCCTGCATCAAAGAGGCTACTACATCGCCTCCAATTCTTGTGGGCCATGGAGCTCTAAAAGCGCTGGTCTTAAGGAGTTTCCTTATTTCCATCATTTTTTCTTATGAATTTAAAGCGATCAGTTAGGTCAATAATTCTTTCGTTGACGATTTTATTGGTTGAGAAAATAAGTGGCTTTTTTTTAGTCTTTTCTTGGACTTCTTTGATGACAAGATGATTAATTTTTAAAACATCGCCCTGAGACTGAAGTCCATTCATGCTTATTGCAGTGTCTAAGCTTTTAGCAACACCATGCAGAGAGAATAGAGGGGTCAAAATATCATTCACTGCGCTCGAAAGTTTATCCGCTTGAACTGGTTTTTTAAGTGCTAAATCTGCAAGTTTAAAAAATTCGGTTGTTGAAGGGTCATATCTCTTGCCCGATACTGCTATAACAAGCGGAGGTTTAAGGGCGGATTTTAGGGTTTTAATAATGAGCATCCCTCCTTTTTTGGGATCTTCAGGCACAACATTTGTTATATCTAAAATCACAAGGTCATAGCTTAGTAGCTCGTCAATGGCTGCCAGTGATATTGATGTGTAGATCGAAACTTTATAACCGAGATTTGCCAGCAGTTGACTCGCAATATTTCCTGGCTCGTCATCTACGATGGCTATCTTTATAGATTTCCTGCACTTTGCAGAGATGCTTGTTCCACTTGATCCAAACTTATCCAGAGCCCAAGATTCGATACTGCTGGGTATGTTTTTTTTAAAAAGTAGACGCACAATCCATCTGGTAAATATAAACATTGTGCCTATAAAGCTTAAGACTGCAATTAGATTGGCTAATGGACCCAAATCGTTCATCCATCCTATGAGTTGAGGGGAAATAATTTGGGTAATCATGCTAATAATGGGGCCTGTTTATTTTTGCATTAACCAATAACCTAGAAATAAGTTTTTCATTGAGGGTTGTTTGGGAAGGTTAAAAGGATCTGAAATTTGGTCTCAAGTCTATCGTCGCACATGACTACTTGGTAGATGCTCTATTGATTTCGCGATGAAGTCTTTTGTAATGCTCTATGGATGCTTTTGTTAAAGTCACCTTCTTAACTCGGCCATCATCTTCATGGTATTTGGTGGAAAGCAACTTTTTCTCTATCAATCTCTTAAGTACCGCATGAAGGGTTGCCTGGGACGCAATGTTTCTTTGATGAATTAAATCTCCAACAAAGATGGGTTGTTCCGAGAAATGCGCTTTAGCGGCCAAATCAAGTAATTCAATCTCGTGATAACTTAAGTCAAACTGCTTATTGAGTTGTTTAACTTGGTCCATTAACTTCAGATATTTCAGCATGGTGAATTCTTATTGAATTTTAGTATAAAAAATAGAATTAACTAGATATAGCGTTTATATCTGAATTGAAATAAATTAAATATCCCTCAAACATGGGGTTTCAGTATATGAAGCATGAGCGCTAGTTTTGATGTGTTTCAGTGCTCCACACTTAGCGCTACTCTCTATAATCAAATTACGGAAACGTGGCCGAGCGGCTGAAGGCACCGGTCTACTAAACCGGCATATTTGTAAAAGTATCGAGGGTTCGAATCCCTCCGTTTCCGCCAGTTGCCACTTTAGCTCAGTTGGTAGAGCAGTTCATTCGTAATGAAAAGGTCGCCAGTTCGATTCCGGCAAGCGGCACCAAATACTTTTGCCATCACAGTAATCCATGCTGGGATTCTCTGTGTAATATTCGATTGCAGCAAGCGCGCAAGGCTTTATCGATGGGCTGAGGCTAGCTGTGATTCTCTCGCAGCCAATTTAAGGCTGAAGCGGGCGACCAGAAGATCTCGCATTTGTGCTTAGCTAGTCCGAGGTGGCGCTGGGAAAGCATGTGCGCCAGGGGCTTTTCGGTGAGAAAAACGTCGCAGTAACCTAAAGCGGCAGCCGCATGATGAAAATCAAAAAGGTCATTGCCACAAAGATTTTTTGTTTTATTCCACCTAACGGCGGCATGGCAAGCTGCATAAATATACAAACTTGGTATCGATTGTGAAAATACCTTAAATTCCTTCTTATTAAGGTGGGCTAGCTTTACATCAAAATCTAAGCCCCGTTCAATGAGTTCCTTAACTAGTGCCGACATCTCATATTGAAAAAGACTAAGACCCCCTTCGAATTCGGC
This sequence comes from Polynucleobacter sp. Fuers-14, assembly GCF_018882045.1. Taxonomy (NCBI): domain Bacteria; kingdom Pseudomonadati; phylum Pseudomonadota; class Betaproteobacteria; order Burkholderiales; family Burkholderiaceae; genus Polynucleobacter; species Polynucleobacter sp. Fuers-14. The sequence continues at coordinate 249,649 of NZ_JACVPG010000011.1, forward strand.
TCGAAATGCTTGAGGATAGCTGCCTATCATAGATTGGTGTGCATTATTTTCGGCATTTAGTTGTGTAGCTAGAGCCTCTTGGTTGAGCTGCAGTGGCACATCAATGTACCCCTGCAGGTCAACTAGAGAGGTATTCCAGATCAGGTCAGAAAACGCCTTCTGAATTACTAACTCCTCATCTCGTGAGAATGGCATATTGAATGGATGGGTTTCGCCGAGCACGTTGGCTAACTTTGTCCAAACAAGTTGCTGGAGAGGGATTAGGTCAATTATGCCTGCCTGCCCATAAAACGAGTTACATATCTCTTGGCGAACTCGCTCCTCAAACGAAATAAGTGATATACCAAGACTCAACTCATCAATTAACTGAGCGGTAGCACGCCTCGTTGATTTGTCAGATTGCTTAAGCAGTTCGATGAAAACAGATTCGGAAATTGGGCAAATCACCTTGCCTTTGCTGACCAAATTCTTCAGTAGAGCTAGCAAATCAAAAATCACCTTATCTTCGCCGTGACTTACAGAGGCGTCTCTAAACATGATCCAGAAGCGCTGGTCTAGGTAGATCCGCTGCATTGATGAAACTGCGGCCCCAAGTTGACAACGTTTATTATGTATATAGCTTTGAAGAGATACGTCTGGATTGAGGCGATGGAATGCAATACGTGATGATTCGAGCGAGGAATTAGATCCCCCGAACATAGTGGTGGCTAACATTTAGGAGTGGACCCCATCTTTCGAAATGATTTGTGTGGTAAAGGTATTGAGTGTATTGGAGACGCTAAATGGTTGCCAAAATTTTCAAGGTTTTTAACATTAATAATATTTCGTAGATTCAAACACGAAGTGCAACACGGTTTAAGGACTGCATAAATACTTCATTGGGGGTTTTAAATCCTAATCGTTTTCTAGGTCGGTTGTTTAAACGGTCTTGGATCATTCTAAGCTCCTTATCGGT
>NZ_JACVPG010000012.1:0-59592 GCF_018882045.1 Polynucleobacter sp. Fuers-14
AAGTTACGAAAAGTTACTAATCTGTTTCGTATTTTATTTGTATTTTAGCCTGATAGGCTTATAAACACGAATAGTTGGCAATTTGTTTCCCAACTATTTAGTTTTTGTGGTGCCTCGGGGCGGACTCGAACCGCCACGCCTTGCGGCACCGGATTTTGAGTCCGGCACGTCTACCAATTCCATCACCGAGGCAGGTGTTTGCAGTGGAAATTCTGCTTACTTTGCTACTTTGTTACTGCTAAGACATGAGAGTGTAACAAAAAATGGTCAGATACCCCCTACCTTGTGTCTAGAACCCCTTAAAATGAGCTCTTCTAGCCAAATTATTAAAAGGACTTACCCGTATGGCCGGCCATTCGAAATGGGCCAATATTCAGCACCGCAAAGGTCGTCAGGACGAAAAACGCGGCAAGATTTGGACCAAACTCATTAAAGAAATTACCGTAGCCGCCAAATTAGGCGGTGGTGATATTGCTACTAACCCACGTTTACGCCTAGCTATTGATAAGGCCAAAGACTCCAATATGCCAAACGATAACGTGCAAAGAGCGATTCAACGCGGCACTGGATCTCTAGAAGGCGTGAACTACGAAGAAATTCGTTATGAGGGTTATGGCATGAATGGCGCCGCCATTATTGTGGATTGCTTAACCGATAACCGTACCCGCACCGTTGCTGAAGTTCGTCATGCTTTTAATAAGAATGGCGGCAATATGGGCGCCGAAGGTTCTGTTGCTTTTTTATTCAAACACTGCGGTCAGATGTTATTTGCTCCAGGTACTAGCGAAGATCAACTCATGGAAGTTGCATTAGATGCTGGCGCTGAAGATGTGATTACTCACGATGACGGTTCTTTAGAGGTACTGTCTCCTGTTCCTGATTTTTCAAACGTACAAGATGCCATTAGTAAAGCAGGTCTCAAGCCTGAGCTAGCAACGGTTGCCATGCGCCCTGAAACTGAGATTGCCTTGGAAGGTGATCAGGCTGAGAGCATGCAGAAATTGTTAGATGCGCTTGAGAATTTGGATGACGTTCAAGAAGTGTTTACGAACGCGGCACTTTAATTTTTAACTTTATTTCTTTTAATTACTTCATTTAAATACTAGATAGCTTGTTATGAAAATTCTCCTAATCGGATCTGGCGGACGCGAACATGCGCTAGCTTGGAAGTTGGCTCAATCACCACAAGTCCAAACGGTTTATGTTGCTCCTGGCAATGGTGGTACAGCAACTGCTAAACAAACTGCTGCAGGTATCGAGAACCTACCGATCACTGGATTGCAAGAGCTGGCTGATTTTGCTAAGCGCGAGAAGATTCATCTAACGGTTGTGGGTCCAGAAGCTCCGCTGGCCGCCGGCATTGTGGATGTATTCCGTAATAATGGCTTGCGTATTTTTGGCCCAACTCAATTGGCAGCTCAACTGGAATCCTCTAAAGACTTTTCTAAAGCCTTTATGAAGCGTCATGGTATTCCAACAGCCGATTACCAAACGTTTTCTAGTGCACTTGAAGCGCATGCTTATATTGATGCCAAGGGTGCGCCAATTGTGATTAAGGCTGATGGCCTTGCGGCAGGTAAAGGTGTTGTAGTGGCAATGAGTCTTGAAGAGGCGCATGCCGCAGTTGATATGATGTTGGCTGATAATAAATTAGGCAATGCAGGTGCCCGCGTTGTGATTGAAGAATTCCTAACAGGTGAAGAAGCTAGCTTCATTGTTCTTGTGGATGGCAAGAATGTTCTTGCATTAGCGACCAGTCAAGATCACAAGCGTTTACTCGATGCTGACCAAGGACCGAATACGGGCGGCATGGGTGCTTACTCCCCTGCACCAGTAGTCACCCCAGAAATTCATGCGCGTGCATTACGTGAAGTGATCATGCCAACCGTCAAAGGTATGCAAGCGGATGGCATTCCGTACACAGGCTTCTTGTATGCGGGCTTAATGATCTCTCCCGATGGCAAGATCAAGACTTTGGAATTTAACTGCCGCATGGGCGACCCAGAGACACAACCGATCATGGCCCGTCTGCGCAGTGATCTCGTCAATGCACTAGATCATGCAGTAGATGGAACGCTCAATGAAGTTGAACTGGAATGGGATCGTCGCACTGCCTTAGGCGTTGTGCTTGCAGCCCACAATTACCCTGATACCCCACGTGCTGGTGATGTGATTACCTGCATTCCGGCTGATACTGAAGATCAAATTACGTTCCATGCTGGTACAAAATTACAAGATGGCAAAGTAGTGACCTCCGGTGGACGGGTGATGTGCGTTGTTGGACTTGCTGATACCGTACGTGGCGCCCAACAAAAAGCATATGAAGCCATCAACCATATCCAGTTTGACGGCATGCAATATCGTAAAGATATTGGTTACCGCGCAATTAAGTAAACCCATCAAGTTAGAACGCCCTTGTCAGATCAACAGACCCAAATCGATATCGCAACCTTAAAAGAGTATTTTTTAGGCTTGCAAGACCGAATCACAAGTGCAATGAGTGCTTTGGATGGCAAGGTCTTTGTTGCTGATGAGTGGCACAAACCTGAAGACAGCAAACTCAAGGGTTATGGTCGCACCTGCATTTTGGATGGCGGCAATATTCTGGAAAAAGGTGGAGTAGGCTTCTCCCATGTCCGTGGCGATCAAATGCCCCCTTCTGCATCACATCATCGTCCAGAGGTAGCAGGTCGTAGCTTTGAAGCAATGGGCGTGTCTTTGGTATTCCACCCGAATAACCCCAAAGTACCCACCACGCATATGAATGTGCGTTGCTTTATTGCGCAAGCGCCTGGTAAAGAGCCGGTATGGTGGTTTGGGGGTGGCTTTGACCTCACACCCTATTACGGCGTTGATGAAGACTGCAAACACTTTCATCAAACCGCTAAAGATGCCTTAGACCCTTTTGGCGAGGAGCTCTACCCTCGTTTTAAAAAATGGTGCGATGAATACTTTTACTTAAAACATCGCGAAGAGCCTCGTGGTATTGGCGGCGTTTTCTTTGATGACTTTAATGAGCTTGGGTTTGAGAAAAGTTTTGCTATGACTCGCGCAGTGGGTGATGCATTTATTTCTGCTTACCTACCAATCGTGCAGCGCCGCTATCAAGATAGCTTCACTCCCGAAGAAAAATCTTTCCAAGAGTATCGGCGCGGTCGCTATGTGGAATACAACCTGATCTTTGATCGTGGGACTATCTTTGGTTTGCACTCTGGTGGTCGCACCGAATCTATTTTGATGTCGATGCCACCAGTAGTTCAGTGGTGGTACAACTGGCAACCCAAGCCTGGTACTCCTGAGGCAAAGCTGTATGACTATTACCTTAAGCCACGAGATTGGCTAGCTTGAGCGCTATAAAGAAAATTGGCATTCTCGGGGGTACATTTGATCCGCCCCATGTTGGTCATTTAAAATTAGCTACGCATTTTGCAAAGCTACTCCACTTAGATGCACTGCTACTTATTCCGAGTGGTGAGCCATGGCAAAAGGGAACCGGTATTACTCCTGCAGAAATGCGCCTGAAGTTGACTGAAGCTGCCGGTATTGATTTAGCGCGCGCATTTTTATATCTCAAGATTTCCACTCAAGTAGGCATTGATCGCATGGAGATTGATCGCGCTGGGCCTAGTTATGCGATTGATACCGTTAAAGCCTTGCGTGAGCGCTTTGGAACAGGTGCTAGCCTGACTTGGCTAATGGGGGCAGATTCCTTGGTTGCCCTCCCTAGCTGGAACTCCTGGGAAAAGCTGAGTCAGTATGTTAATTTTGCGGTGGCGACTAGGCCGCATCATGATTTAAAGCTAGAAATAAGCTCTGAAGTAGGTCAATTTTTGAAGACCCATCAAACATCTGATGCCGACGCCCTTGAAAATAGCGCTGCAGGCCTCATATACATCGATGAAAGCTTGAATATTGATCTATCCTCAACAGCACTACGAGATCGCCTTAAATCCAGCTTACGGACCTCTATTGCATCCGAGCAAATTCCAACCCACACCCTAGAAATCATTACAAATCTGGGCTTGTACCAGTAATCAAGCTAAGATCACCCTAAATAGAAAAATTATTGCCGAGAAAATATGGACTTACGTAAATTACAACGCGTCGTGATTGATGCCCTAGAAGATGTTAAAGCACAAGATATCCGCGTGTATGACACCACTAAATTAAGCGAGTTATTTGATCGAGTGGTCATTGCCACTGGTTCTAGTAACCGTCAAACACGTTCTTTAGCTATGTCGGTTAAAGAAGAGGTGAATGCTAAAGGTGGAGAAGTCATTTCTATCGAAGGTTTAGAAACCGGCGAATGGGTACTGGTTGATTGTGGCGACATCGTCGTACATATTTTGCAACCGATGCTGCGCTCTTACTATCAGCTTGAGGGTATGTGGGGTGCCAAACCTGTACGCGTGAAATTAGCTGGTGACAAAGGTCTTGTTAAGGCCAGCGAATCCGAAGACGACGAGTAATCTCGTCGTCACTTGCGACAATGCGGCTCACCATCGTTTCTGTTGGTCATAAGATGCCTGATTGGGTTGCTACGGCAACTCATGACTACATCAAAAGAATGCCTGCAGATTGCAGCATTGAAATCAAAGAGATTAAACCAGATCTCACCCCCGCTAAAGAAGCGGTAAAAATTGCAGCAGCCATTCCCAAGGGATCTAGAGTGATCGCTTTGGATGAACGAGGCAAAGACCAAACCACTCAGATTCTTGCCACTCAACTGGCTAGCTGGCGCCAAGAAGGCTTTGACATTACCTTTTTAATTGGTGGTGCAGATGGCTTGGACCCTAGTCTTAAATCGGGTGCGCAAGCCATGTGGCGACTCTCTAGTCTTACCTTGCCGCATGCCATGGCCAGAGTCATGTTAGTAGAGCAGCTTTATCGAGCCTGGACTATTTTGCAAGGCCACCCCTATCATCGCGAGTAATCCGTTGAACTCTTTTATTTATCTCGCTTCACAAAGCCCTCGCCGCCAAGAGCTCTTAAAGCAAATGGGTATTTGCTTTGAAATGCTGCTACCAAGTTCAGATGAAGATAGCGAGAGCATCGAAACCCCTCTCCCACATGAAAAAGCGCGCCCCTATGTGGAGCGCGTTACCTTAGCAAAAAGTGCTGCAGCACTTTTAAGGTGGGGAAAAAGTGGTTTGCCTTGGGCTCCCATTCTTTGCGCCGATACTACTGTGAGCTTACCCACTCATCCTGATGGTGAAATTCTGGGCAAGCCGGTTGACGCAGAGGATGCCACTCGAATTTTGACAATGCTCAGCGGCAAAATACATGAAGTTCTCAGCTCGGTAGCGATCACCGTGAATCCCGATGAAAAACCCATACAGCTTGTACAGGTTTCTAAAGTTCAGTTTGCTGTTTTGTCGATAGAGCAGATTGACGCCTATATCGCCAGCGGCGAACCCTTTGGTAAGGCTGGCGCCTATGGCATACAGGGCTTGGGTGGGGCTTTTATTCCCTCAATTCAGGGTAGTTATAGCGGTATCATGGGTCTACCTATTTATGAAACAAAGCTTTTACTAGATCGCGCCCAAGTTAGCAGCATATGAACGAAGAAATACTGATCAATATCACCCCGCAAGAAACGCGCGTTGCTTTAATTCAGCAAGGAGCAGTTCAAGAGCTACAAATTGAGCGCACTCGCCAACGCGGTATCGTGGGAAATATCTATTTAGCCAAAGTCGTTCGTGTACTGCCAGGCATGCAATCGGCATTTATCGAAATTGGTCTTGAGCGTACAGCATTTATGCATGTCGCCGACATCACACAAAATAATCCTCAAGCACAAATTGAAAAATTATTATTTGAAGGTCAAACACTGTTGGTGCAGGTATTAAAAGACCCTTTAGGGACAAAAGGTGCACGCTTAACAACCCAACTGAGTATTGCTGGACGCAATTTAGTTTATCTACCGCCAGCAGGTAGCGATACCGCTACCGAAAAATATATTGGTGTTTCGCAGCGGATTGATCAACCTGAAGAACGCGAAGCCATTAAGGCGCGTCTTGCAGGTCTAATGGCTGAAGACGAAAAAGGCGGCATCATCGTCCGCACTAGCGCTCAAGATGCATCCGATACAGAACTACAGCATGACATGCTTTACCTGCGAACTACCTGGGAAAACATTCATGCGGCCATGAAACACAATCCGGCGCCTACCCTACTCTATCAGGACCTTAGCCTAGCAGAGCGGGTATTGCGCGATGTTGCCGGTGAGGACACCACCCAAATCCGTGTGGATTCTGCTGAGAATTTTGAGAAGCTCAAAGCATTCACGAATGCCTACATGCCTAACCTTTTAGGCAAGCTGACTCTGCATCGCGGCGAACGCGCACTCTTTGACTTATTTGATGTTGATGCGGAGATTAATAAAGCACTAGGTCGCCGAGTCGATCTCAAGTCTGGTGGCTACCTCATGATCGATCAAACAGAGTCGATGACTACGATTGATGTGAACACAGGTAGTTACGTCGGTGCACGCAATCTCGATGACACTGTCTTTAAAACCAATCTAGAGGCAGCCCAAGCGATTGCACGTCAACTCCGTTTACGCAATCTGGGTGGAATCATCATCATTGATTTCATCGACATGATTGGCAAAGACCATCAAGAATCTGTATTACATGAACTCAAACGCAATCTTGAACGCGATCATGCACGCACCTCAGTAAGCGACTTTTCTGCATTAAGCTTGGTAGAAATGACCCGCAAACGGACGCGTGAGTCCTTAGCCCATATCACTTGTGAACCTTGCGCCACTTGCCTTGGCAAAGGTGAGATTAAAACTGCCCAAACGATTTGTTATGAGATTTTGCGGGAAATTGTGCGAGAGCACCGCCAATTTAATCCACGTGAATTTAGGATTGTGGCTGCGCCTGATGTAATTGATTTATTTCTAGAGGAAGAGAATCAATTCTTGGCGCAGTTGGGGGATTTCATTGGCAAGCCGATTACCCTACAAGCGGAAGGTAGCTTCCGCCAAGAGCAATACGATATTGTTCTGAGTTAAGTTTTCTGAATTAAGTTTTCTAAATTAAGCGTTCGAGAATTGAATGCGATGCAAGTTCGCATACAAGCCATCATGCTTAATTAAATCCTCGTGAGAGCCATTCTCTACAATTTTGCCATGTTCCAAAACCACAATTCTGTCAGCATGCTCAATGGTCGATAAACGGTGTGCAATCACTAAAGTCGTTCTATTAGCCATTAGGGTATCCAGCGCTTCCTGAACCTGACGCTCGGACTCAGAATCCAGAGCCGATGTAGCTTCATCCAATATCAGAATTGGTGCATCTTTATAGATAGCACGTGCAATGGCTAAACGCTGACGTTGGCCGCCAGATAAGCGATTACCGTTGTCCCCAACCATGGAATCAATGCCTTCTGGCAATTCTTTGATCATAGCGCTGAGATTAGCGGCTTCTAATGCCTCTATCACGCGACCGCGATCGACTCCAGCTGGGCCATTTGCGCCATATGCCACATTAGCGGCAATAGTGTCATTAAAGAGAATAACGTCTTGACTGACAAATGCGATTTGTCGACGTACATCTGCGAGCACAATATCTTCCAGCGGAATGTCATCCAAGTAAATGTGGCCACTAGTGGGCTTGAAGAATCGAGGTAACAAATTGACCAGGGTCGACTTACCGCCACCAGATGGTCCCACAAAGGCAATCACCTCCCCAGGCTTGATGGTGAGATTGATATTACTTAAAGCGTCTTGACGTCCAGCTTCTTGCTGATAAGAGAACCCTACATTATCAAAACGAATAGCGCCTTTTGCCTTATTAAGCGGCTTCATACTTTGCTTGCGGTCTTGATCTTCCTCAAAAGGTTGATCCATCAATGCAAAAATCATCTCTGCTGCAGTAAGACCACGCTGCAAAGGTTGGTTGATATCCGCTAAATGCTTCAAGGGAGAAATCACCAACATCATTGCAGTAATGAAGGCTGCAAACCCACCCACAGTAGTACCTTCCGTAGCAGATTGCATCAAGGCAATCACCAACACCACGGACAAAGCCATGGAGGCAATGAGTTGTGTAATTGGCTGATTTAGACCGCCGGCCACTGCAGACTTCAAGGCAAACTGGCGCAAGCGTTCTGCCTTTTGCATGAAGCGGGACATTTCATACTCTTCCGCGCCATGTACTTTGACGATTTTGTATCCCGCTGCTGCCTCTTCAACAATATAAGCAAGCTCACTTGTCAGCGTTTGCTGCTCCCTATTGAGAGACCTTAAGCGACGATTGATCTTGCTCATGATGAATGCAATCACGGGGAAAATAACCAAGACGACTAAAGTCAACTGCCAATTTAAATAAATTAAATAACCAATTAATCCAACGACTGTTAATGAATCTCGCACTAGACTTATTAACATATTGCCCATAATGCTTAGAATGTTATTAACTTCAAACACGACGGCATTAATTAAATTGGAGGCAGAGTTTTTCTGAAAAAAAGTATTGCTGGCATGCAAGAGGGTCTGAAACATTTGTGCTCGCAACTTTAAAAGCACAGAGTTAATTACCCTAGTTAGCAAATAGCTCGATAGAAACTGAGCCAAACTTCGAACCAAAGCCAAGCCAACCAAGAAAACCGGCACTTGCCAAAGTTTGCTATTGAGCTGGCCAGTAAATCCTCGATCCAACAAAGGCTTCATTAGGGCTGGAATAGAGGTTTCAGCGCCAGCTACTAATGCCATAGCTAAAAGTGATCCAATAATCAAGCCGTAATGGGGCTTGAGATAGGTAATTAGGCGATTTAGGGCGGTACGGTCTTGAGCATTCATATAATGAATTATGCCCACCTTATCAGTCATACTCATCACCCGCAATGAAGAGGCCAATTTGGACGATTGTCTGGCCTCCCTAGAGGGGATCGCCCAGCAGATCGTGGTTGTTGATACCAACAGCTCTGACCATACCCTAGAGATAGCCAAAAACCACGGGGCAACGATAGCCCAGCCGCCGGATTGGCCTGGTTTTGGGCCACAAAAGAACCGCGCCCTGGATTTAGCTACCAGCGAATGGGTTCTATCCTTGGATGCCGATGAAAGACTCACCCCTGCTCTAAAGTCAGAAATTCTGACGGCCATTCACCATAGCGCCCATGTAGATTGCTTTGCCATCCCCAGACTTTCTTGGTATTGCGGACGCTTTATCCGTCACTCTGGCTGGAGCCCGGATTATGTCGATCGTTTATTTAAACGAGGCACCGCCCGCTTCTCAGATGATTTGGTTCATGAACGCCTAGTTCCCAATGGTCAAGTCGCAAAATTAGAAAATCCCATGCTGCATTACAGCTTCATGAACTACTCTCAAGTACTCCAAAAGCTAGATCGCTACTCCACAGCCTCAGCAGAGCAAGCATTTGCTAGAGGTAAAACAAGCAACCCTCTTAAGGCAGTCCTGCATGGTGCATGGGCATTTTTCCGCACCTATGTTTTGCGTGCGGGATTTTTAGACGGTCCTCAAGGATTTGCATTAGCAGTATCCAATGGTCAAGGAACCTATTACCGCTATATCAAGTTGTGGCACCTGAATCAGGAAGCCGGTAAATGATTTCGATTTTGCTAGCCACCTATAACTGGCCACAAGCACTCAAGCTTTGCCTAGAATCTCTGGCTACGCAAACCGATCAGGACTTTGAAATCATCATCGCTGACGATGGCTCTACCGATAGCACAAAAGACCTTATTGAGTCCATTAAAGGCTCACACCCCACTTCTATTACCCATCTTTGGCAAGAAGACCAAGGCTTTCAGAAAACCAAGATCCTCAATAAAGCAATCGCTGCAGCTCATGGCGATTACTTGGTTTTCTTGGATGGTGATTGCATTGTCCAGCCAGACTTTGTGGCGCGGCATCGTGCGTTAGCTCAAAAGGAGTACTTAGTTACTGGCAGCAGAGTCTTGCTCAATGAAAACCTCACCACCGAATTACTCGCTTGGCCTCAGTGGAATTATGAGCGCTTTTCTTCAAACCTTATCAGCAAGCGCTTGAGTGGAGGCATCAATAAATATTGGCCCCTCAAAGTAAAGCTGGGTAACGGCTCCTGGCGTGACTACAAAAAATTTGTTTGGCGTCGCATCAAGGGTTGCAACATGGCTTGCTGGAAAGCCGATGCTGAAGCAATCAATGGCTTTGATGAAACTATGACCGGCTGGGGCCATGAGGATGCCGATTTTATCTTCCGCTTACAACACCATCGCATCCGTCGCAAGTCAGGCTCATGGTCCACGGAAGTACTCCATCTCTTTCATCCAATCCACGATCAAGGCAATGCTGCCGAGAATGCTCGACGTGTTCGCGAGAAGATCTTGGCTAAGGCTCTTTGACTTTTTAAAACGCTATGACTGCTTATTCCGCACTTAAACCTAAAAAGGTTTTATTTATTGCCACGAGGCAAATTGGAGACGTATTAGTAACAACGCCTCTGATTAGCAAAGCCAGAGAGCTTTGGCCTCATGCGGAGTTTCATTTTTTAGGATATCGCGGCAAGTTAGAGATGCTTCATGGCAATCCTGATATTGCTGAAGTGATTGAAACTTCGGATCGTCCCGGTTTTGGGGAATATCTCACCCTCTTTAATCGCCTCTTTCAGCGTTATGACTTAGCAGTTGTGACGCAACCTAGTGATCGCGCCTACCTTTATGGCTTAGTAGCGGCCTTTAGAAGAGTCGGCGTACTGGGTGGTCATCCTCAAGGCAAAGATGCACAAGACCAACAGAAAAGAAGTAAGAGTGAGAAGCAAAATGCCTGGAAGAAATTTATCTGCATGCACACAGTGGATGTTGACTACTTTAAGCAGCATGTTATTGCCGAAAAACTGCGCCTACTAGAGGTCTTTTTTAAAAACCGAGCTGAATTATTTTCCAAACCGATCTTAGTTACTCCGCCTGCAGGAGAGCCCTTAACGCCGGTCATTGCAAACGAACTTAAGCAACCTTATGTTGTTGTACACCCAGGACCATTAACGGCCTATAAGCGCTGGCCGCTTGCGTATTGGCAAGAGCTCATCACTTGGCTCGTAAGTCAGAACTTCCAGGTAATCCTCAGTGCGTCACCTGCTAAGCAAGATATACAACTTAATCACGACATCATTTCCTTGTTGGATGATGAAACTAAGAAAAAAGTGATTAATGCTGCTGGTAAATTATCTATCCCCCAAGCAGGCACTTTGATTCGTGGGGCCGCCTTGTATATTGGGGTTGATACTTCAATCACCCATTTAGCAGCAGCATGCAATACCCCAACCATCACTCTGTTTGGTGCCACCCCACCAACGAACTTTGGTCCATGGCCCAATGGTTTTATTGGTGAGCAGCCATATCAATTGCGTGCTCGCACCCAAACCGTTGGCAATGTCACCATCCTGCAAGGCCCTGGTGAATGCGTGCCTTGCCGTAAAGCCGGATGCCTAGATAAGGCCGATAGTTATAGTGAGTGCTTGGACCTGCTAGAACCCAAGCAAGTCATTGAGGCAATTCAGAAGGCATTACCGAACTAAAGCAACGGTCAATCCTGCAATACCGTACTTAGTGATACTGAATCTGTACAGGATCTTTTTGCTTAGAAGCTAGGATTTGATTTAAGCCATGCAAACAGGCATCGTCAGGATAGATACGCAACTCTTCTGGGAACTGCATCAAGCAAGCACCGCCACTAGTAGTGACGGCAGCCGTCAGCATTAAGCCCTTCATACCATCATTGGATCCCGGCGCAGCAGGGGCAGATGCACCAAGCTTAGGATCACGCACACGATTAGCCATAAGGTAGGGATTAATTTGGCTACGGAGCATCTTGATATCAACCGCATTATCAATACAGACATGCACATTACGGGCAAAGCGCATTCGCGCACCCGTGATATCCATTACCGCCTCAGACACAATACGCATGCCGCCTGAGAACTTATCGGGCGTCACATTCACCTTTGCAACCAAGAGCTCATCCTCTTTTAGCCAAGAACGATTGGGCTCGTAGACTTCGCTATACAAGGTGACTTCGAGGGCAGCAGAGCCATCATCGATAGTTGCAATCATCATGCGACCGCGTTGACCAGTCAGCATTCGAGCTGAAGTAATAATGCCAGCAATGAGTTGATCTTTACCCTCTGTTACCTTAGATAAAGGCTGCCGGATAAAGTGAGAAGTCTCATCGCGATAGGCGTCAAACATGTGCCCTGTTAGGCAAAGACCCAAGGCATTCTTCTCTTCTTGCAAACGCTTCTTTTCAGACCAGATAGGCTCACGCACTAACTCTGGAAGATGGCGATCCTCTTCACCGGCCGCCTCAAACAAGCTCACCTGGTGAATCGATGCCTCGGCTTGTTCAGCAGCCTCAATCGCTCTGGCTAAAGAGGCAAGTAAGGTAGAGCGAATGTCATACAGATTCCCACCCGCAGGAACGGAGTCACGATACAAGCTATCAAACGCGCCCGCACGCATCAGCGCTTCAATAGCGCGGCGATTGACTTGTCTACGATCCACTCTTGCACAGAAATCAAACAAATCTTTAAATGGCCCGCCAGTTTCACGTGCCTTCACGATAGATTCAATCGCTGCCTCACCGGTACCACGCACAGCACCTAAGCCATAACGAATGTGACTGATGGATGAATCTGGAGCTGCATCGGGTGCGCGCAATGGCGTGAACTCATAAACACCAGTATTGATATCAGGAGAGAACACCCGAATGTTGTTTACCAAACAATCGTCATACAGAATTTTCACCTTATCGGTGTCATCCATTGCGAGCGATAAGTTGGCTGCCATAAATTCAGCTGGGTAATACGCTTTGAGCCAAGCGGTTTGATATGCCAAGAGTGCGTAAGCGGCAGCATGGGACTTATTAAATCCATAACCCGCAAAACGCTCCATCAAGTCATAGATCTCATTTGCCTTTGACTCGGTAATGCCACCCGCTTTTGCACCATCACTAAAGATCTTGCGATGTTGAGCCATTTCTTCAGGCTTTTTCTTACCCATCGCACGACGTAACATGTCGGCACCACCCAATGAGTAGCCGCCAATCATCTGCGCCATTTGCATCACCTGCTCTTGATAGACCATGATGCCGTAGGTCTCGCGCAGAACAGGCTCAATACGGGGATCGGGATACTCTACCTTTTGACGACCATGCTTACGCTCAATAAAGTCTGGGATCAAATCCATTGGGCCCGGACGATACAAAGCCACTAGGGCAATAATGTCCTCAAAGCGGTCTGGCTTGGCTTCACGTAGCATGCCCTGCATGCCGCGGCTTTCTAGCTGAAATACTGCGACAGTATTAGCGCGCTTCAGAACATCAAATGCTTTTTCATCATCGAGCGCAATCTCTCCGATATTCCAGTCTCTGCGATCAGCGTGTAATGATTTAATCCAACGCTCTGCTGCTGCCAAAATAGTGAGAGTAGTCAGACCCAAGAAGTCGAACTTCACTAGACCAATCGCTTCTACGTCATCCTTATCAAATTGACTGATCACAGAGCTACTGTCTTGATCTTTGCTTTCTTGTGTGTAGAGTGGGCAAAAATCAGTGAGGCGCCCTGGGGCAATTAAGACACCGCCCGCATGCATACCCACGTTACGGGTCATGCCCTCTAACTGCTGCGCCAAGGAAAGTAATTGACGCACTTCATCTTCATTCTTTTCGCGCTCGGCTAATTGCTTCTCTTCCTTCTTTGCCATCTCAATCGTCATGTACTGACCTGGCTTATTCGGAATGAGTTTGGCAATTCCGTCTACGAAGTTATAGCCCTGCTCTAGTACACGCCCCACATCACGAATCGCCGCTCTAGCTGCCATAGTTCCGAAGGTGGCGATCTGACTCACCGCATCTTTACCGTACTTATCCTTTACATACTGAATCACACGGTCGCGACCATGTTGGCAAAAGTCGATATCAAAGTCGGGCATCGATACCCGCTCTGGGTTAAGGAAGCGCTCAAAGAGTAAGTTGTAACGGAGCGGATCCAAGTCGGTAATACCGAGTGAGTACGCCACTAAAGATCCGGCACCGGATCCGCGGCCTGGACCTACAGGCACGCCATTATTTTTAGCCCAGTTAATAAAGTCTGCCACGATCAAGAAGTAACCCGGGAAGCCCATTTGAGAAATCGTCTTGACTTCAAATACCAAACGATCGTAATAACGCTTCATTTCTGCTTCGCGCTCTTCTGCATCCGGGAAATTACGCTCCATGTGGCGCTTCAAACCGACCTCGGATTGCTGCAACAAATAGTCTTCCAAAGTAATTCCGGGCGGTATTGGAAAATCCGGTAAACGTGGTTGACCTAATACCAATGAGAGATTGCAACGCTTGGCAATTTCAACCGAGTTCGCTAGTGCGACTGGCAAATCAGCAAAACGCTTTTCCATTTCCTCTTGGGTCAGGAAGTACTGCTCGTCATTAAACTTTTTGGTTCGGCGTGGATTGCCGAGTAACTCCCCTTCAGCAATACATACGCGGGCTTCATGCGCTGTAAAGTCGCTCTTTTGCATGAACTGCACTGGGTGGGTTGCAACCACCGGTAGGTTTAGTTCACTGGCGAGATGGCAAGCAAGCTGGAGTTGCTTTTCATCTTGAGGATTACCGCCGCGCTGGACCTCGATGTAGAAAGACTTCGGAAAGAGTTTTTCGTAGCGTCTAGCAACAATCTTGGCATGGTCTTCTTGCCCACCCAATAGCGCGATGCCGACTTCACCCATACGTGCGCCAGAAAGTGCAATCAAGCCATAAGAGAGTGTGCGCTTGGCCGCTTTATCTTCTGCTTTGGCAGCGGGCTCACTAAACCAAGCGGAATCGACTTCAGCGCGACCACGAGATTGATTGTCGAGAGATGCCCTACTGAGCAGCTCACATAAATTGAGGTAACCGGAATGATTTTGTACCAAGAGCAATAAGCGATGAGGCTGATCTGGATCCTGAGGATTGCTCACCCAAACATCCGCTCCGGCAATCGGCTTGATCCCGCCAGAACGGGCAGCAGTATAGAACCGCACCAAACCAAATAAATTACTTAAATCCGTAATCGCTAACGCGCCCATCTCATCTTTGACGGCAGCAGCTACCGCATCATCAATGCGCACGACTCCATCCGTAATCGAAAACTCGGAATGGACGCGAAGATGAACAAAACGGGGTGAAGCCATGAGATGATTTTAGCTGTGTCGACACCCGAAAACCCTCCATCCCCAGCCGGCGGCTATCGCGGGCGATTTGCCCCTTCCCCTACCGGGCCACTGCATGCCGGATCGCTGGTTGCCGCTCTCGGAAGCTGGCTAGATGCCCGTAAAAATGGGGGTAAATGGCTGCTCAGAATCGAGGATTTGGACACCCCAAGGTGCCTCCCTGAAGCAACCGGGCAAATTCAGACTCAATTACTCGCCTGCGGCCTTTCTTGGGACGAGGAGGTTATTCATCAATCTCAGCGCCAAGACGCTTATCAGAGGGCTTTAGAGCGCTTAAATGGGCTTGAGCGCCTCTATTCCTGCAGTTGCTCAAGACAAACTATTGCCAATGCCCTGGCCAAGCTCGGAATAGAGGCTTCCCGCAACAACGAATTGGTCTACCCCGGCACTTGCCGCCCCACCACATTAATCAGTAATCCCACAGAATCCTTTGGGGAATTGCAGCGAGCTTGGCGGATTGCTCTTCCCCCAAATTGCTATGTTGAATTTGAGGATTTAGCTCTGGGCTTTCAAAGCCAAATTCTCAATACAGAAGTAGGTGATTTTGTTCTACGTAGAAGTGATGGCTTGTTTACTTATCAGCTTGCTGTTGTTGTTGACGATGCAGAACAAGGCATCACCCACATCGTTCGCGGCAAAGATTTGCTGAGCAATACTGCAAGGCAAATTTATCTACAAGAGATATTGGGATACAAACGACCAAAATATCTTCATCTACCACTGGTGCTCGATGAATATGGTGAAAAACTCAGTAAGCAAACTTTGGCAACCCAAATTAATACGCAAGATGCGAAACGCTCACTGATGGAACTGCGTAAAGCGGCAAAACATTTAGGATTACAGAATTTGCCTGATGGCGAGAATATTACTATTGCAGAGTGGCTATTGGCAGCCACTCATGCATGGCGAACTTAGTTAATTATTTTTTCTTAAAGCCGCCGAGCAAAGCACCGACAGCAGGTTTAGCAGGAGTAATGCCCGCTCTTTTCTCTTCTGGCTTGGTGGCATCCGCACTAGCTGCAGCGGTTACAGAGGGAGCGCTCGGCTCGTAAGGCTTATAGAAGAAAGGATCAGACATTTTTGCTGGTGCGCTGTAAGAGCTTCTGGAGCCGCCATAGCTACTAGATGAAGGACGGCTTTGAGAAGGCTCGCCTGCTGGTAAGGGCTGCACATCCAACTTGCGCTTCATTAACTTTTCAATATCGTCGAGCAAACGTTTCTCACTGGCATCCACCAAGGCAATCGCGTCACCTTTGCTACCAGCGCGACCTGTACGACCAATGCGGTGAATAAAGTCTTCTGCGTTGTAAGGTAACTCGTGATTAATAACGCACGGCATATCTGGAATATCCAAACCACGTGCAGCAACATCGGTTGCCACCAAAGCTTCAATTGCGCCAGACTTAAAGGCATCCAAAGTTAAAGTACGCTCGCCCTGACTCTTGTCACCGTGAATTGCGCCCGCTTTAATACCATCGCGCTCAAGTGCACGAGAGAGTTTTGCGCAACCCAAACGACTATTCGTAAAGATGATGCATTGGCGTGATAAGCCAGCACGCGTGCGTGCTTCAAGCACTTTGACAATTGCGCGTTGCTTGTCGGCAGAAGAAACCATGTGCACCACTTGCTTCACCGTATCAGCAGCGGCATTTTGACGAGCCACCTCAACTGTTACCGGGGTACGCAAATAACTTTGTGCCAGTTTCTTAATTTCTGGTGAGAACGTTGCAGAGAACAACAATGTCTGTCTTTGTGCTGGAATCAAATCTATGATGCGTTGCAAGTCAGGCAAGAAACCCATATCGAGCATGCGATCAGCTTCATCCAAAACCAAAATCTCTACTTGAGAGAGGTTGGCAACCTTAGAGCCAATGTGATCAAGTAAACGTCCTGGAGTGGCGATCAAGATCTCTACCCCATTACGCAGTATCGCGACTTGCTCTTTCATGTCCACGCCACCATAAACAACAGCAGCACGTAAATCAGTGTGTTTTGAATAACTAGCGGCATTCTCAGCCACCTGCACCGCCAACTCACGCGTTGGTGTCAGTACCAATGCGCGGATTGGATGACGCGCTGGTGACGCACTATTGCTTGCGTGACGCAAAATCTTTTGAATGATCGGCAATACAAAGGCGGCCGTCTTACCAGTACCGGTTTGTGCTGCACCCATCAAGTCGCTACCCGCCAATACATGCGGGATGGATTGCGCTTGAATAGGCGTGGGAATGGTGTAACCCTGCTCGAGAACCGCTTTTTGGATTTTCGGATCTAAACCAAAGTCAGCAAAAGTGATTGTTGCTGGAGGAGCAGCATTAGCAATGCTAGGGGTAGCGGTGTCGCTAACCCCTGTAGAAGAATTTATTTCAGTAGCAGTATTTGTCAAGGTAACTTACAGGATGGCCGCAATGCCGGCCTTAGCGGTTTCAGCATCCTCGGTCGATTTAACGCCGGAAACGCCGACTGCGCCGATGGTAAAACCATTTACATCGATATTGACGCCACCCTCCAACATGCCCGAAATATGTGGGGCAGATAAGAAAGAGGTGCGACCGTTATTAATAATTTCTTCATAAACGCGACTCTCACGTTTACCCATAGCAGCTGTGCGTGCCTTCTCTTGCGCAATGTATGCAGATACTGGAGCGCAACCATCGCGACGAATCAAGCCCAACATATGACCACCGTCATCACAAACGGCAATCGTTACTGCCCAATTATTGGCAGCCGCATGCTTATTTGCTGCATCCAAAATCTTTTGGGCATCAGCTTGAGTTAAGTAAGGTTTAGTAGCGGTCATGTTTAATCTTTCTATCTCGAATATGGTGTATTTATTTCATGCACTTCTATATAAGTACTTGAATTATAAGGGGTGTAGCCAGATTGAACCTGAGGAATCTGGCTCCACCCACCCTAATTTGCTCTAAGTTGCCCTAAGTACTTCTTATTTAAGGAACTCTTGGGCTGCAACGACTCCACTGGCCTTGGGTTTGTAACCCATAGAACCCAGACTCATCTCTACCCCACTGAGGGCGGCCATCAAGCTCAATTCATTGCAATCACCTAAATGGCCGATACGAAATGCCTTGCCTTTGATCTTGCCTAAACCTGTTCCCAAGGAGAGGTTGAATTTCTCCAGCGCATGTTTACGCAATACATCCGCATCCATACCTTCTGGTGTTGCAATACAAGTCAACACTGGTGAGTAGCAGTCTTTATCTTGACACTGAATTTCTAGACCCCATGCATTCACCGCTTCACGACAAGCAGCAGCTAAACGCTGGTGACGCGCAAAGATCGCATCCAATCCTTCGGCCATCATCATGTCCATAGCTTCATGCAAACCGTACATCAAATTGGTGCTGGGAGTCGTTGGCCAATATCCATTTTTATTAGACTCTAGGATCTCATCCCAAGCCCAATACGATTTATGTATTTTGTTTTTTTCACTGACTTCAATTGCACGTGGTGACAAAGCATTAAAGCCAATTCCAGGTGGCAACATCAAGCCTTTTTGTGAGCCGGAGATAGTTACGTCTGCGCCCCATTTGTCATGCTCATAATCGGCTGAACCCAAGCCAGATACACTGTCTACGAGCAATAAGGCTGGATGCTTTAAGGAATCAATTGCTTTTCTTACGGCAGCAATATTGGAGGTAACGCCAGTTGAAGTTTCGTTATGCACTACGCAAACAGCTTTGATCTCATGACCAGTATCTTTGCGCAAACGCTCTTCAATCACAGATGCATCTACTCCCCAACGCCAAGAATCTTGTCCGGCTTTACCAACCACCTCAACATCTAAACCAAGACGCTTACCAAGTGCACGCCACAAGTTTGCAAATTGACCAGTTTCATAGAACAACACTTTGTCACCAGGATTGAGAACGTTGACTAATGCACCTTCCCAAGCGCCGGTTCCGGACGCGGAATAAATAATGACCGGTTGCTCAGTTTTAAAAATCTTTTTGATGCCATCCAATACCTTGAGACCAAACGCACCAAATTCTGGACCACGGTGATCAATAGTTTGATAGCTAATGGCGCGCAGTACGCGTGGGGGCACAGGACTTGGGCCGGGGATATGTAAAAAATGGCGTCCTGATGCGTGGTTATCAAGTTTCAACATGCTTTGTCTCACTTTTAAAGTGTTTATAGGTAGTTATTTCTGCTGCTAGTGTATGACAATTTTGGGGAAATTTCCATTTTGTATACAAATTATTTTAAATAATCATCAGAATAAAGCTTAAATTGAGCATTTAAAGGATGTATTTATCCTTTAAGATGGTTTATTCTTATTTTGTATACAAATTAATGAGCCAAGAGCTTAAATAAGGGTTGATCCATGACTGTAATAGAGCAGCCGAATTCACAAAACTTGCACGAAGCGACTTTCGAGAAGCTGAGATCCCTTTTGGTCGAAGGCAAGATTGCCCCTGGCAGCAAATTGAATGAACGTGAATTGGCTGAGAGTCTCAACGTCTCCCGCACCCCCATTCGGGAGGCGATTCGCCGTTTGGCAGCTGAAGGTCTGGTGGAGCTGATCGCTAATCGTGGTGCGATTGCTGTGCAACTCAGCCTTGCAGATGTATTAAATACCTTCGATGTCATTGCAGACCTCGAGGGATTCTCCGGAGAATTGGCAGCCAACAATATTAGCGATGCCACTCTCTCTGAATTAGAAGCTCTCCAATATGAAATGATGGCCTCTTATGCGCGCCGTGATTTATCCAGTTACTACAAACTCAATTTACGCATTCATCATCTGATTAATCAGGCAGCAAACAATCCTGTTTTATCAAAACTCTTTACTCAAGTGAATGCGCGCATTGAAGCATTACGCTTTCGCTCCAATCAAGATGGCGTCAAGTGGGAAAAGGCTGTGGAAGAACATCAAGAAATGCTAGATGCCCTTAAGGCACGAGATAGTGTCCGCATGAGAAATATTATGATTCAACACGTCAGAAATAAACGCGATGTCGTTGCTCAATTACTCCAATCAGAATCCCTGTCAGAAGCTACCAAATCATGTACAAACCCTTAGATCTTCAAGAACTCATGGTTGATCAGGTGGCTTTAGCGGCACGTCTTCGCAAGGAGACTTCGGGTGAGGTCATGACGGATAGCGCGAGTCGTGGCCGCTATGCAACTGATGCTTCTATTTATCAAGCGATGCCAGTTGCTGTGTTTGTGCCTAAGACTGCTCAAGATATTGCGAGTGCGATTCAGATTGCTGCTGAGATGGGTGTACCTGTTCTGCCTCGTGGAGGTGGCACCAGTCAATGCGGCCAAACCACTGGCGCAGCGCTTGTTATTGATAACACCAAATACTTCAGAAATGTTTTAGATCTCAATCTGGATAAGGGCTATGTTGAAGTTGAGCCAGGAATTGTTCTAGACCACCTCAATGGCTCACTTAAACAACACGGTCTTTGGTATCCAGTCGATGTTTCTACTGCTGGACAAGCTACCATTGGCGGCATGGCAGGTAACAACTCTTGTGGCAGCCGCTCGATTGCTTACGGCAATATGGTGCATAACGTTTTAGGGATTGATGCGTGGTTAGCGGATGGCCGAATTACCAACTTCAGCGATTACGCAAGCAGCACTGGCGCCGCAAAGCAGCTAGGTGACTTCGTTAAAAACTTGGCTACTACACTCCAACCAGAAATCGAAGCGCATTTTCCGAAGGTGCTTAGACGCGTTGCTGGTTATAACCTCGATATCTTTCATCCACAGAGTGAGTTGCCTTACACAAAAGATGGCAGCGTTAACCTTGCACACCTTTTAGTTGGTAGTGAAGGTACTCTTGGATACTTTAAGTCACTCAAGCTTAAGCTTACTCCCTTGCCGCAACACAAGGTACTGGGTATTGTGAACTTTGCTAGCTTTTATAAAGCTATGGATAGCGCGCAACATATTGTGAAACTCGGCCCTACCGCTATTGAGTTGGTCGACCGCACCATGATTGATTTGGCGCGCAGCAATCCTAGCTTTAAGAAAACCATCGAAACTGCCTTAATTGATCACACAGCCCAAACTCCAGAAGCCATCTTGTTGGTAGAGTTTTCTGGTGAGTCTCATGCGCCATTGCTTGAGCAGCTGAAAGCCTTACAAGAACTGATGAGCGATCTGGGTTTACCTGGATCTGTTGTACCCATGTCCGACGCTTCTCTGCAAAAGAACTTATGGGAAGTGCGTAAAGCGGGCCTCAACATCATGATGAGCCTTAAAGGCGATGGCAAACCCGTCAGCTTTATTGAAGACTGCGCTGTTCCACTGGAGA
Source organism: Polynucleobacter sp. Fuers-14 (assembly GCF_018882045.1). Lineage (NCBI taxonomy): Bacteria > Pseudomonadati > Pseudomonadota > Betaproteobacteria > Burkholderiales > Burkholderiaceae > Polynucleobacter > Polynucleobacter sp. Fuers-14. The sequence continues at coordinate 21,501 of NZ_JACVPG010000012.1, forward strand.
GTTTGGCTGAATATACCCAAGCCTTAACAGATGTGTTTTCTAAATATGGCTCACGAGGCACTTGGTATGCCCATGCTTCTGTAGGCACCTTGCACGTGCGCCCTATTTTGGATATGCGCAGAGATGGCGCCCAGAAGATGCGTGCTGTTGCTGAAGAGGCTTCTGCTTTGGTACGCAAATACAAAGGCGCTTATAGCGGTGAGCATGGTGATGGCCTATGCCGCGGCGAATGGATCTCCTGGCAGTTTGGCCCCAAGATCACTGAAGCCCTTGCAGAAATCAAAAATGCTTTTGATCCTAGGGGGTTATTTAATCCAGGAAAGATCATTAATCCACCCAAGATGGATGATGCGAGCAATTTTAGATTTCCGCCAAGCTACAAAGTCATTCCATTGCAACCAGCGCTGGATTGGTCTGCTTGGAACGTACAAAACGATGCTGTCACAGAAGCAACCACTGCTCCTGGCACAGGCGGTGATCCTGCTATGGGCTTAGCTAAAGCAGTCGAGATGTGTAATAACAATGGTCATTGCCGCAAGTTTGACGCTGAAGTGATGTGCCCAAGCTATCGCGTAACACGTGATGAGAAACACCTTACCCGTGGCAGAGCGAATACTTTACGTCTGGCACTGTCAAATCAACTCGATCTAAAAAGTGGAACATCGCCAGTATCTTCCCCATTAGCAAGCGATGCCATAAAAGATGTAATGGAACTGTGTGTGAGCTGCAAGGCTTGTCGTCGTGAGTGCCCTACTGGCGTAGACATGGCGAAGATGAAGATTGAGTTCCTCTCGGCTTATAAGAAACGTGTTGGACACTCGTTACGGGATTTGGCAGTTGCCTATTTACCTAAATACGCCCATACGATAAGCGCTATTCCATTCTTGCCGGCATTGCTCAACTTGCGCAATCACATTAAACCTATTGCAACGTTCCAAGAGTGGGTCATGGGTATTTCTGCACAAAGAAGTTTGCCGAGTTGGAAAAGCAAGACCTTCTGGAATCAGAACGCGGCAAATACTTACCAACACACCCCAGAGCAATTGGCTAGCAATACTGATGGCAAGGGAGTAGTTCTATTGGCCGACACTTTTAATGCCTACTTTGAAGATGAGAATCTCCAAGCGGCACTAAAAGTGCTCAATGCTGCAGGCTATCGCGTGCATATTCCGCACAAGAGTCAAGTAAATAAAATAATGCAAACCAATACCAATGAAAACGCCTGTTCCAAAGAGTTTTGCTGTGGCAGAACTTATCTTGCAGCTGGTATGGTTGATAAAGCCAAGGAAACCTTAGGCGAGCTGGTTGATCACCTTGCACCCTATGCCGACAAAAACATCCCAATCATTGGTTTAGAGCCTTCTTGCCTCTTTACCTTGAAGGATGAGGCCCTGGTGATGGGTTTTGGTGACAAAGCAATAAGTGTTTCTAAGCAGGCGCAATTGCTCGAAGAGTTTTTAGCTAGCGAAGTACGAGCAGGCAAGCTCAAATTGAATCTAAAGACAGCTGATAAGTCAGTGCTGTTTCATGGTCACTGTCATCAGAAGTCATTTGCTGCAGTGACCCCTGCAATGGAATTACTCAAACTCATCCCTAATGCAGAACCGAAACTGATTGAGTCATCTTGCTGTGGTATGGCCGGTAGCTTTGGTTATGAAGCCGAGCACATTGAAGTATCTAAGCAAATGGCAGAAGCCAGTCTTTTGCCTAGTATTCGTAAATCACCAGACAGTTGGGTGGTAGCCGATGGCACTAGTTGTCGCCATCAAATTGCCGATGGCACCCAACGAGAAGCTGTGCATATCGCCAGAATTTTGGCGGCGCATCTATAAGAGCAAAAAAGAGAATGGGGCGGCGTATTTTTATTTAACGCATGACGCCGTAACCTACCATCAGTAAAGTTCCCGTCAGTAAGGCAGGAACCAAGCGCTTGGTGGGTTTAGAGATCATCACGCCGATAGCCAAAGCACAAATCAGCACTCGTATCCACAAAGGTACGGTTGCCATCAGGCCGAGCGGCATCACAATCAAACGAATAGTTAAAGAAGCAACCATCGCATAGGTCACAGCAGCCAGCCAGCGGAAGATCTCGCTATCTTGGTTGATGCTTTGCGATAGCAATACACCGATCGCACGACAGAAGTAAGTGCCCAGACAGGCGCCCACTAAAGCAATCCACAAACCCCATCCAGAGAGGGCGTTAGTCATGGTGTTGATTGTGTCCATCATCCAAGCACCCCAGATTTTTTGCGCAAGAACTTACGATCAATAAAGTAGGCGATGGTTCCGGAGACTACTCCTGCGGTTAATAGACTGGTATCACGATCGACTATGAAGAAGATGGGGCCAAAGATACAGCCTAAGCAAATCGCAATACGATTAATCCAAGGCTTTACTTCAGTAAATGTCAGCAAGAAAAACAAAGGGTTAATCAATACCAATCCTAAGGTGACTGGTTTAGGCACCATACCCGCCAAGTAAAAACCCAGAATGGTTCCCGGAATAGAAATCAACCAGCACAGTAAGCCCAGACCAACAAAATAGCTGAGGCGATGCTTCACCTCAATTGCATGAAACTCGCGCATCGAGATAGCCCATGCAGTCATTGCCAACAGATGCACTGAGGCATAAAGACTGCGATTGCGATCTTTTTGGTGGAACTGAGGAAAGAGTGTCACCGTCATCGTAATGAAGCGCGTGGATGTCAGCGTGACAGCCAAAGCGATAGCCACAACAGATGAGCCGGTAGTAGCCATCTCGAGCAAGACCACCTGCCCCGGTAATGCAAACATAAAGAAGGAAGTAAAGGTCGTAAACCAAACATCAAAGCCGTTGGTTTTACCCATTGCTCCGAAGCCCACCATGCCAGCAAAGAGCACCATTGCTGGAGCGCCCGCTGCATCCCGGATACCAGACCAAAACGCATCGCGTGGATTTTTAAAGCGCTCTGCCGCAGACTCTTCTAGCGCGATTTCGCTAGGATCAATATAGGGCTGGTCTGCGGATGACATGACTTAATTGTAAACTTTGTAGGACTTCTAGGTCTTCAGGGCCCATTCAATATGCTCAGCCACTAGAGCATCGACTTGGCCAAGTGCCTCACTTAAAGCTGCGCGTATTGCTAACTTATCGCTATCTGCTACAGCAGGGCTTGCTAGCGCATTGCCCATTGCTACGGCTAAATTGCGACGCCAGCGGCTATAGCCAATTCTGCGAATAGCGCTGCCTTCATGTCGCCGCTCAAATTCCGCTTCAGTCCAGGACCACAGGTGCAAAAGTGATGCCTGCCCCAAGCCATGGCGTCTGGCAAAGTCTGGTAACTCAGTGCGTTTAGCAAATTTATTCCATGGGCAAATCAGTTGGCAATCATCACAGCCATACACACGATTACCCATCGCACTTCTAAATTCAACTGGTATGGCTTCAGGATTTTCAATAGTGAGATAAGAGATACATCTACGTGCGTCTAATTGATACGGCGCAGTAATGGCTTGAGTAGGGCAAATATCAATACAAGAGGTACAGGTACCGCAATGCTCTTCAATCTCTTGATCCAATGGAAGTGGTACATCCACCAAGATCTCACCCAAAAAGAATGTCGAGCCAGATTCTCGATTGAGCAAGAGCGTGTGTTTACCGCGCCAACCTAAGCCTGCCTTGCGCGCCAGCTCTACTTCCATCAATGGTGCCGAATCCGTAAATACGCGATAACCCAACTTCCCAATCCGCTCTTCAATGAGTTGGGCAAATTCTTGCAAACGATTACGGAGTACCTTGTGATAATCACGCCCTCTGGCGTACATCGAGACCACTGCTTGAGTAGGATCTTCTAATCTTTGCCACTCGATATCGAAATCGGTTTCGGGAGGGAGATAGTTCATGGATACACAAATGACGCGCACTGTACCAGGTACCAATAGCTTAGGATTGGAGCGTAATTCGGCATGGCGTTGCATGTATTCCATATGGCCGTGACGACCCTCAGCCAGCCATTCCTGCAAACGTTCTGTTGCAGGTCCTAAATGGGTGTCGGTAATGTGTAAGCCATCAAATCCCAAGGATGCAGCCTGCTCCCCAAGCCAATCACGCAGATTGGACTCATCTAAAGGTTGAGGGCTAGTAGATAAAGGCATATGGAATACAGAATGTAGCGCAATAATTGAATAAACTAGGGGAATGGCTCAAACACAGGCAACCACGGCAATTCCGCTCACTGCAATAGATCTCTATTGTAGGCAGGAAGCCGATACCGCCTCTCTTGCTAAGCAACTGGCAGCCAGTTTTGAGCACTTTCTGACTAAGCAGCCAGGTTCACACTTAAATATCTCCCTAGAGGGTGATCTTGGTGCCGGCAAAACGACCTTTGCTAGATACCTCATTCAAGCACTGGGTCATGAGGGCAAAGTAAAAAGCCCTACCTATACATTGTGTGAACCCTATCCACTCGCTTTAAAAGATCAAGCAATCACTGTTCACCACTTTGATTTGTATCGCATGCGTGATCCCCTGGAATGGCAAGAAGCGGGATTTGCAGAGCATTTTGATGTTCCAGGTATTTGCTTAATTGAGTGGCCAGAAAAAGCAGAAGGCACTTTGCCAAATTTTGATATTCAGATTCAGCTGTCTGCTGGTGCAGATGAGAATGAGCGCAGTATTAAGCTCAATGCTTTAAGCCAATCTGGAGTAAGCGCATTACAAGGGATCCAACCGAAGTGATGCGCAAATAATAAATGAGTACCAAAAAAATCAATCTCTCTAGAAGGCAGCACCTTAAGACTTCCGCAAAGCTCTTGAGCTTTGCCCTTCTGCTTACCGAGATAGACATTGCTTGGGGTGCCAAGATCTTAGGTGTGCGTGTCTGGCCTTCCGAAGACTACACCCGCGTTACCTTGGAGTCCGATACACCATTGCCTATTACTCAGCAGATTCTGACAAATCCAGATCGCTTGGTGGTTGACGTGCAAGGATTGGAGCTCAATCCCACTCTGAAAGATCTGGTAGCCAAAGTAAAGCCAAATGATCCGTATATCTCGCAAGTTCGGGTTGGTCAGTTTCAGCCTGGAGTTGTGCGTTTGGTATTTGACTTAAAAGAACCCATCAAGCCACAGCTCTTTACGCTTGATCCCATTGGTGAGTACAACTACCGCATGGTGTTTGATCTCTACCCCACTACGCCACCAGACCCATTAATGGCTTTAGTGAGAAGTAGCGCCAAGAAAGAAAGCGCCCTGGAAAAATCCAATGAAGAAGTGGATCTGATTGCGCAGTTCGCTACCAAGAAAGAGAAAGAGCTCGCCAAAACTCCAGCCGCCCCCGTTGCACAAGCCATTCCAGACCCCAAGGAATTACCAGCGCCTGCTAAGTACAAACGTTTGATCACGATTGCAATTGATCCTGGTCACGGTGGTGAAGATCCTGGCGCCATCGGTGCAGCCGGCTCACGAGAAAAGAATGTAGTGCTTGCAATTGCTAAGAGACTCAAAGACAAGATTGAAGGCGAAGCCTATATGCGCCCTTTCTTAACAAGGGATGGCGATTACTTTGTGCCGCTGCATGTCCGAGTTCAAAAAGCACGACGTGTTGAAGCCGATTTATTTGTATCAATCCATGCGGATGCCTTTATTGAAAGAAACGCCAAGGGAGCATCCGTATTTGCACTATCCCAAATGGGAGCTAGTAGTACTGCTGCCAGATGGATGGCGAACAAAGAAAATGCTTCTGACCTTATTGGCGGCATCAATATCAAAACACAAGATCGTCAAGTTGCTAACCTACTCCTGGATATGTCGACTACGGCCCAGATCAAAGACTCACTACAAGTGGGCAACTCGATTCTGAAGCAAATTGGAGGATTTGCACCCCTACATAAGGGGAAGGTGGAGCAAGCCAGTTTTGCGGTATTGAAGGCTCCAGATATTCCCTCAATCCTGGTTGAGACGGCTTTTATTAGCAATCCGCAGGAAGAAGCGCGCCTGAACGATGATGGCTACCAAGACCGAATTGCAGAGGCCATTTTGAAGGGAATTAAGGACTATTTTTCCAAAAATCCACCAGTGGCCAGACGGATCAACTCCTAGGAACTTGTAAGTACAAGGGCTGAGGGGCAGACCCCGCAAACCCAGGGAAGGCCTACAAACTTCTTGCTATAATTTATGGCTTAACTGGGTCGGTAGCTCAGTCGGTAGAGCAGCGGACTTTTAATCCGTTGGTCGCGAGTTCGAATCTCGCCCGACCCACCAGTATCTATAAGCCCCACAGGTTAACGCCTGCGGGGCTTTCTCTTTGATAGTTCAACAAAAGATCAACCATTCTGTAATTCGATTGGTTTATCTAGCTCTATTAATTGATTAATTGGATTAAGCCTTAGGACATCTTGAAGATGATCAGGCGCTAAATGAGCGTATTTCATTGTCATCGCCAAGCTTGAATGTCCCAGTACTCTTTGCAAGGTCAGAATGCTGCCGCCCTGTTGCATGAAGTAACTTGCAAAGGTAGCATTCAAGTAATCCATCCCTTTGCAAGGAGCATTCATGAGCTCCTGATAATAGGCATCCGCAGCCTCTTTTGACAACATCTCTCGTAAGTACGATTTGATATTTGCAAGAAGGATGGGGTTAATTTGAGCTTGGTTAAGACACTGTCTCAACCCATCCATAGGTTTGGGCTGATGAAACCCCAATGCGGATTCAGCTTCTGAGCTAGCCTCCATCGAGACCGTACGAGACACTCCCCCGATAAACACAAATCCACATGCAGAATCACAATAACTATGAATATGGGTCGTTAGCTTATGAGCCCTTATCATTTGACCAATTACCATGGCTGTATTGACGTCGCCACCATGAGATTGCAATAGCACCACTCTTTGGTGGCAATTCTTTGCCGATAGCTCAGCTACATTTTCTCGGACTAACTTTTCTAATTGCGGGTTTATTTCACCAGTAATGGATAAAAAGCAATTGTCTTGATCGGTAAACAATGCCAATTGCCCATCATGGTAGATATGGGTATGGTCACTTAAATCAAATGGGCTTGGCGCGCAAGAACATAGACAGCTTACTAGCGCTGCCGATAAAAATCGTTTGATCGACCTCAGAATCAATGGCTTATTCATGGCCCTTCCTCATTACCCGATTCACTCTCATTCTTAGCTTAATGGTTCAAGTCTAATTTGATCAGTATAGGCGTGTAACTCATACACTGCAGGGCTATTTAGGTAACCGTCCATTTATAATCTGGTGATGAAAAAACATCTTTTTTACTTGTTAGCTACAGCCACTTTAAGCTACCCATTCATCGCGATTGCCGCCCCTGAGTCAAGCACAGCGAACATTAATTTCTTTGCTACGGTAAACAACACCCTGCTTACAAAAGGCTTATTAGAGCTCAATGTCAAAGCCGCTGTGGCGCAAGGTCAAAAGAACACACCCGAGCTCCAAAAAGCCTTAAAAGATGAGCTCATTAATCGCGAGCTACTAGCCCAACAGGCCGAGCGCATGGACTTGGAAAAAAATATTGATTTAGATGATCAATACACGCAGCTACGCCAAACGCTTTTAATTCAGGCTTTAGTGGAAGATCACTTTAAGCAATCCCCTATTACGGATAAGCAGCTACGTGAGGAATATGACCGCCAACGCAAGCTGACTGGGGATGCCACCACTGGTTTTCAGTATCGCGTGAGTGAAATTGTTGTTACTAACGAATCGGATGCCATCGACCTCATTAACCGCATCAATAAAGGTGAACTGTTTGGAAAATTAGCCCAGCAATACTCTATCGCTGATGGCGCTAAGAGTAATGGCGGCCAATTGGGCTGGCTTTTCCCTGGGCAGCTTAGCCCAGAACTACAACAGCTCGTTGGTAAGTTAAACAAAGGCGCCACATATGGAGCCCCCATTCAGGTGCAAGGTGGCTGGGCCATTATTAAATTAGACGATAAGCGGAACTACAAATTACCGGGCTTTGAAGAATCTAAACCCCAGTTACGCCAAGCCTTTGTTCAGCAGTATCTGATTGAGGCCGTTAAAGACCTGCGGCCACGCGCTAAGATTACGCAGTAAGCCAGCTAAGACATCAAATCATGATGTCTTGTAGGCGCCTTGCTCCAGGCACTGCTGGTGGAGTGGGCGGCGGAATGACCAATTTGGGTGGCTCAATCCGAATAACTGGCGGCGCCACCAATACCGGCGGTTGGGTTTGCTTACTTTTACCCGCATCTTGTAATACTTTTCTGACTGCATCAAAGGCGCCGTTCAAACTAAAACGAGATACCCCAAAAGATCCATTTTGCAAAGGTACAGCAAAACTCACCAACCCACCCTTTTTGAGCTCATCGAAAACAGTATTAAAGGGTTCCAGTATCTGAAAGAGGACTCCATTAATCTGGGTACATTGAATACTCAAGGAGGCTGCATTACCGATACCACTCATCAAAATTGGAGAGCGTGCACCTGGCTGACACAGCAAGGTATCGTGCAAATAAAACATGCACTGGTCTGCTTGGCAATAGAGTCCAAAGGATGTTCCCTCATTGCTAGTAGATGCCTCAATTGAGTTTGGGGTGGGTTGTACAACCCAGTCACCCAGAGTCAGCCTCTCGGCAGCCAACAGGCTGCAACTAAAGAGACATAGAACTGATAGTAGGTACAAGCGCTTTAAGCAAAAGCCTATTACTTCTTTCTTAAGAACTCCGGGATATAAATATCATCCTCTGCAAGGTTGGCAACTAAATTGCTAGGCTCGATATCCACTTTCAATACTTTAGCGTAGGTTTTAATGGCTTTGTAAAGGTTTAATTGTGAGCGGGAAAATGGCAGACTATCCCCTCTTTCAATTGCCGTTAACTGCACCACTGAAAGATTGCATTGGCCAGCCAGGATGGCCAGATTATGCCCCTGGGATTCACGAGCTTCCCGCAACTGTTTTCCTAGACTTTTGATATTTTTTGGAGAGTCGATACTTGTCATAGCGCTATTGATAACCAAGATGCTGTGATGGTTACTTCGTAACCATCATGATCTTCTCGCTAAGAACCTTATTACCGCGCATCAAGGTAATCTTGACTGATAACGGTAAGGTTACTTCGCCTAATTTAGGTACGGCAAAGGTCTTAGTCCCGGCATCAAATTTGATGCCCGATGGCAATGCTGAACCATCTGGCAATGCGACAACTAACATACAGCCTTTAGGCAACAGCAATAACTTGTAACCGCCAAATGGGGATGGTGAACCTGATGCCGATACGTTCTCTCCAGAGAGGTTAATCAACTCTTGAACGATTTGATCTGGCACTGGGAACTTAAAGGCACCTGATTTAGGCACTTCAATAGCCTGCATGTACTCAGGCATATTGTCTTTATCGCGTACATAAATCACATCACCCTTGTAGATCAAGTTTTTTGGACGCTCTTGTACAAACTCCTGTGCAACTTGCTGCTGCACAATTGCCATGTTATTAATTGCTTGCGGTGGAGCTGTAATATCTGCAACCAATGGGAATGTCACACCAGCAATGTAATAGTTAGGGTTACCTAAAATTAAGGCATCTAAGATCGCTTTAACCAAAATTCTATCGGCCGGATTTGAGCTAGCAAACAATCCAGCGAGTACAGAGCCAGACAGACTAGAAACATCAGACCCCAATAGACCCGCAATGACAGGGTTGCCAGCGATGGTAGCCGCCGTAGTGCCATCAAATACCTTATTCTGAGCAAGTAGACCGCTAATCGTCACGGGCGCCTTAGTAATATTGGCTGTCGTTGTTACCGGCGCGGTTCCCAATACATAGTTTGCTGCCGCAGCACCAGACAAGTTCACACCGTTAAATGTCACTGTCGTACCATTATTAGCGTTAGGGCTAGCAAATGATGCACTTGTGAAGTTAGCCGTCACAACATCACCTGGGAATAAACTAGTCATCGCCAAGCTACCGGTTGCATCAGTAGTTGTGTTGTAGACCCTATTATTTGCAGAAGCACTAATTGCCGGGCCACCAACACCAGATCCCAATACATATGGAGTAATCGTCAAATTGGCGTTGATAAAGCTTGTTTGATAGTTTCTAGCATCTGTGCCAGTCGTAGCCAATGCGGAGAAGTATTTGCCGACATTTTTACCGGCTGTTGTATCCGTAACCGTTACCAAATCTCCCACAACAATACCTGGCGCGGAAGTGGCGTTAGCCAATACCCTAACAGTGCCGTTGTATACATAAGTGGCAGGCGTTGCAGTAATCGTGATTGCACGTGGGGTTACCGTTAAATCGCCAGTAACCACTGGGGCTATATTAGTAATGTTATTTCCGGTAATAGCAAAGTTAGCAGCCGATAGGCCATAGTTGCCAACGCTCACATTATTAGAGCCACTCATGACTGGGTTAGTAGGCGCAAAGTTAAAGCTCAGGCTGGCCCCCGCCCCATCAGAGTAGGTATAGGTTGTAATGCCATTTACCGTGCTGCTGGCTGTGAGGTAAAGATTATTAATCACAGCGCCACTAGAAGTTGCATAAGCTACCGTTGGGTTGGCAAAAGTTGCTGCAGTTGTATAAGGCGTCACTGCCCCACTACTCTGAATCAGCAGCTGACCAGCAGGAACAATAGTGTATGTGCCTGGCGTATACGTTACTTGGTAGTTACCAATTGCTGCTCCAGTTGCATTAGATGCGGTAATGGCATATTGACCAGCCGGTTGGATATTCGATGCAGCCGTTGCCAGGGTTACGGTAGAAATCGTGTCGCTACCTAGTAAGCCAATGGATGCATAAGTTAATGCGCCAATAGGTTGAGTTACGAATGAGGCTTGATTAATAGCGGTAATGGTTAACGGCGCTGGAGTGATATTGGCTGTTAATGCAGTAGTTGGGCCAGTTACATAGTAATTACCCGCTGCCGAACCAGATAAAGTCACGCCCGCCATCGTTGTATAGCTCTGGCCGTTAATCACGCTTATCGCCGTAGTTGGAGCAACAATCAATCCATTGCCAACACTTGCCTGACTAAAGCTACCCGTGTATGGACCAGATGAGCTAACAGATAAATTCGCTGCATCAGAGCCAAGGACACCAGTCAGTGTTTGTGTACCAATTGCTGCAATTGTTGCTGCAGTTGTGGTGTCGTACACCTTACTCTGAGCAACCAAGCCAGAGCTGATCGTCAATGGAGCGGGTGTGATATTTGCCGCTAATGGCGCTGTCAAACCGGTAATCACATAGTTGCCATTACTTAATGTCATGCCACTTAAATCAGCGGCAACGGAAATACCATTGGCTACATTTGGTGAGGCAAAAGTGCCTACTGCAGTACCAGTAGCTGTAGATGAGTCAGACCCTAACAAACCAGTCACAATCGGCGTGCCTGAAATGACATCAGCGGTGGTAGATGTGTACACCTTATTATTTGCAACCAAACCACTGATCGTAACTGGCGCAGGCGTAATGTTGGCTGTTGCAGTCACCGCACCACTACCAATAGAGTAATTGCTAGCAGATGCACCGGACAAGGTCACACCACTAAATGTCACGGTTTGTGGGCTGGCTGGCAAATTGACGTTGGCACTAGCAAAGGCAGCACTGCTGTAGTTAACAGCAACAGAATCTCCCGCGAATAATCCAGTCATCGCTAAATTACCCGTTGCTGCAGTAGTTGTGTCATAAACCTTGTTATTGGCAGCAGTTGTCAAATGCGGGCCGGTAGTTGAGCCAGGCGTAATAACGTAAGGCGTAATGGTGATGTTCTTATTGACTAAGGTGAAGGTGTAATTAGAGGCATCTGCACCACTCACAGCCAAATTCGAACCGTACACGCCGACGTTTTTACCGCTAGCTGCACCAGACACGGTTACCAAGTCATTTGTCAAAATTACTGGTGACGCTACTGCGGGACCTTGGGTCTGAACTTGACCGTTGTATGTCAGAGCAGCCGTAGTTGGAGCAGTGATAGTGACAGCTAATGGCGTTACGGTGAGGTTACCGCTAGCGATCGCAGAACCAGAGGTCAACCCAGAGCTTGCAGAAACTAGATTGCTTGCAGCATAGGCATAGCTACCCACAACAATATTTCCAGAGGTGCTGGTTGTTGTGCCGACTGGGATCAGATTAAAGCTTACTAACGCGCTAGTCGCATCCCGGTATACATAACTTGTGACATTGCCAGCTGTAGTTGCACTAACAAATGTTAATGGACTGATATTAGAGCCGCCAGTGCTATAGGAGGCAACTGGTTGTGCTGGGGTAATAATGTTGCCTGATGTGCTTGTGCCATATGGTGTAGTGGCACCAGCAGTTGTGATCATCAAGGCACCAGGGGCAACTATCGTATAGGTTGCAGGAACATAGGTAATCGCATAGTTTCCGATACCACTACCAGTAGCGGCGCTAATGGCTATTGGATAGTTGCCAGCCGAGGCATTGGCACCCGTTGTAGATGCAGTAGTCGTAATCGTTGCGCCTGTTACCGTATCGTTACCTAAGAGTCCTACAGCAGGAGCTTGGGTTAGGGTCGCCAGAGACTGACTATAGAAGGAAGACTGATTGACTGCGGTCACTGTTAGTGGCGCTGGAGTGATATTGGCTGGTGCAGTAATTGCAGTTGAACCGATCGAATAATTAGCAGCGCTTGCGCCAGACAGGGTTGGCGTGTTGAATGTCACGGCAATTCCGTTAGCCACATTCACACTAGCAAAAGTGGCAGTCGCATAGCTAACCGCTACTGAATCGCCCGGGAATAAATTGACCATCGACAAAACGCCGTTAGCGGTATTAGTAGAGGTATAAACCTTGCTGTCTGCTAGCGCTGTGATATTTGGACCTGTACCACCAGCACCAAAATTAATAATATATGGCGTGATGTTGGCCGTAATTGGGCTAGTAGTACCGGTCACATAGTAATTAGAAGCCGCACTGCCGGTGAGTGATACGCCACTCATCGCGTTATAGGTACCGCCAGCAATCACTGTTGGAGTGGTATTGGGTGTCACGGTAATGCCGTTAGCTACATTTTTGCTAGCAAAGGTAGCGTCATACGGACCAGATGAGCTTACAGCCACATTAACCACATCAGCAGTCAATACGCCAGCTAGCGTTTGAGAAGCCGAGCTAATGGTAGCTACAGTAGTGCCGTCGTAAGCCTTGTTATTGGCAGTTAAGCCAGCATTAATAGTCAAAGGTGCCGGTGTAATGTTGGCCACTAATGTCTGAGGCCCTACTCCAGCCACGTAGTAGTTATTTGCTGCCGAGCCCGTCAGGGTTACACCAGTCATGGTGGTTAAACCATTCACAACGGAGGTTGCTGGTGTTACCGTTAAACCAGAGCCTACATTGGACTGACTAAACGTTGCGCCCGTGTATGGGCCAGTAGTTCTTACTGACACTACGTCTGTACCCAGCACTCCAGCTAAAGATTGTGCACCTGTTACCGCAATCGTAGCGGCATTGGTTGTGTCGTAGACCTTGTTATTGGCAGTCAAGCCAGCGCTAATCATTAATGGCGCAGGAGTGATATTAGCTGTTGCAGAAGGCACGCTTGCAACTGAATAGTTAGCAGCCGAAGGACCAGATAAAGTTACGCCGCCAAAAGTTACCGTGAGACTGTTAGCCACGTTAGGTGTAGCAAAGTTAGCGTTTGCATAGGCAACAGATACGGAATCACCGGCAAATAAGTTTGTCATCGCCAATGCGCCAGAGGCTACCGTTGTGGTGTCATAGACCTTATTGTTTGCGGTAGCTGCAATACTTGGGCCGCCACTTCCACTTGAGCCAATGATGAATGGCGTGATGGTCAGGTTCTTATTAACGTAGGTAAAGGCATAGTTACCAGCATCTGCACCAGCAGTCGACAAATTCGAGCCGTAGATGCCTACATTTGTACCAGAAGCAATGCCACTAATATTGACTTCGTCATTAGTTAAGATCGCCGGTGAAGTCGTTGCTGCTGATTGATTCTGGGTGCTGCCGTTATACATGCTTGTTGTCGGTGTAGCAGTAATCGTTACAGCCAATGGCGTTACTGTGAAATTACCCGATGGAACCGCTGAAGTTAAGCCGGTAGCAACTGCAGATAGATTCGAAGCTGCGTAGGCATAGCTACCAACATTAATATTGTTAGATGTGCTAATAGTTGTATTGGATGGACTTAGGTTAAAAGTCACCGTGTTTAGTGCGGCATCACGGAATACATAGCTCGTTACATCACCAGTAGTTGATGAACTGACATAAGTTAATGAGCTGATATTAGCGCCGCCAGTGGTATAGGTAGCCGTTGGCAATGCAGGCGCAAGGATGTTGCCAGAGGTACCTGTTCCGTAAGGAGTAGTCACACCGCTAGTAGCAATCACCAAACCACCAGGACCTACGATTGTGTATGTTGCTGGTACATAGTTAATGCTGTAGTTTGATAAACCGGAACCAGTAGCAGCGCTAATCGAAATAGGATATGTACCAACAGCAGCATTTGCACCTGTAGCGGTTGCAGTAGTGGTAATCGTTGCGCCTGTTACCGTATCGCTACCTAAGAGCCCTACTGCTGGGGCCTGGGTTAATGTTACCAAGCCCTGGCTATAGAAAGAAGACTTATCCACTGCGGTTATGGTCAGCAATGCAGGTGTGATATTCGCTGCCGCGGTTACTGGTGTAGAGCCAATGCTGTAGTTAGCTGCAGATGCACCCGATAAAGTGACGCCATTAAAGGTAACGGTAGCGCCAGTAGCTACGTTTGGATTTACAAATGCTGCGCTGGTATAGCTTACTGATACTGAATCCGTACCAAACAGGTTCACCATACTTAAGCTACCACTGGCCGCAGTAGTGGAGGTGTAAACCTTGTTATTTGCTACAGCAGCAATGTTTGGGCCCGTGCCGCCAGCACCAAAATTGATAACGTAAGGCGTGATATTGGCAGCAATTGGTGCACTTAAGCCAGCAACATAGTAGTTACCTTGTGCGCCACCTGCACCTGTGAGCGTTACACCAGTCATCGCGTTATAAGTACCACCAGCGATAGTAGTTGGTGTAGTACTCGCGCTTACTGCTAAGCCTGTACCGACATTTGATTGGCTAAATGTACCTGTGTACGAACCAGATGAACTTACAGAAACTACATCACTACCCAATACTCCAGCCAATACTTGAGAAGCGGAGCTAATCGTAGCTGCAGTAGTGCCGTCATAAGCCTTATTGTTAGCAGTTAAGCCAGAACTAATCGTTAACGGTGCAGGCGTAATGTTCGCAGTTAAGGTTTGTGGCCCTACTCCAGCAACGTAGTAGTTACTTGCTGCTGTGCCACCCAAGGTAACACCAGCCATCGTTGTGTAGCTAGCACCATTAATCACTGTTGAAGTAGCTGCAGGAGTAACTGTTAAATCCGAACCCACATTAAATTGACTAAAGGTAGCACCAGTGTATGGGCCAGTCGATGAAACACTAACTGCATCAGTACCCAGAACACCAGCTAGCGTTTGATTACCAGTTACTCCAATGGTTGCCGCATTGGTAGTGTCATATACCTTATTGTTAGCAGTCAAGCCAGCACTAATGGTTAATGGCGCTGGTGTAATAGTCAAAGTGCCGTTTGTGATAGCGCCAACGGTGTAATCACTTGACGTACTTAGAACGAGGTTGCTGGTATAGGTGCCAACATTAGTGCCAGTCGCTGTGCCAGAGGCTGCAGTTGCAGTATCAGCGCCCTTGAGACCTGTTACTACAAAACCAGTCGTTTGTGAAGCAGCGTTGTACATCACGGCTGCAGTATTGACCGCTGCCGTAATCACGATTGGCGTAATTTGCAAGCTACCTTGTACATAGGTCACTGCGTAGTCAGCCGGATTGGACGCGGTAGCTACCAATACATCAGGAATAATGCCTTGGGCAACGTGGGTAGCAGTTGCGTATCCAGAAACTGTTGCTGTGTCAGATCCCTTGAGGCCGCTGACAGATGCGCCAGTATTGGTTTGTAATGCGCCGTTATAGGCGTACTGATTATTGCTGCCAGTAACCAACAATGCCGCTGGATTAATAGTCAATGCGCCATTGTTATAGGTAATGCTGTAGTTGCTAGCAGCAGCGCCAGTCGCAACTAACGCATCTGCTGTCGTACCAGCATGAGTACCAGTTGCATAACCAGCAATAGTTAAGGTATCACTACCCTGCAATCCTGCAATTGTTGCAGCAGCATTAGTCTGTGATGCACCGCTATAGGTACGGGTTGTCAACGCACCATTCACTACCAATGGTGCAGTATTGACGGTCAGCGTGCCAGGAACAACAGTGACTGCGTAGTTTGAGAATCCACTACCTACTGAACCATTGATTGCATATGGTGTTGAGCTTGCATTAATTGCGCCAACTGCTGGACCGGTATACACAACACCACCTAGACCAGCAATGGTTTGACTATTCATCAAAGCGCCACCGGTTACTGTAACTCCATTGCTACCAATCGTGCCACCTGTGAGAGTTCCTGCTGTAATCTGCGCCGCAGTAACTGCATTGGCGTTATAGGTTTTAGATACATCAGCAACTGTGAGCGTCAATGGCGCTGGTGTAATGGTTAAGGTATTTGCGACGGTCAATACACTAGTGAAATTTCCGGCTGCGTTTGTAGTGCCGCTATTGGTATTGGTGGTTGCTAATGAGTAAGACCCAACATTTGATGCTGTAGTCGCACCACTAATAGAAGGGGTAATGGTGATATATCCACCAACACCGTCCGTGTAGGTAATAGCGTTCCCTGACTGAGAAGATACTGTGAGCGTATGTAAAACCGACCCACCGGAAGAGCCATACTGAACCGAAGAAATAGTTGGTGCAGCAGCAACACCGTAAGAAGTCGTTGCCGCATTCATGCTAACCAGCAATTGACCAGCCCCAGCAATGGTAAATATTCCAGGGGTATAAGTAACGTTGTAGTTTTGCAGCGTAGTTGGGCCAGATACAGTAATAGCATAAGGACCAGCAGATTCTCCGGCAGCACGAGAAACGCTGTAATTACTATATGGTGATACAAATACGCTTGAAGTGGTATCGGCGCCTTGCAATCCAGAGACTGTGGCTGATAATGGATTTGGATCTACTTGGGTGACTACTTTGCCATTATTGTCAGCACTAATCACCAAAGATGCCTTGTTAATCGTCAACGTTGGGGTATTCGAAGTAACGGAATAGTTAGCAGCATCTATACCGCTAGTAGCGTAGCTAGTGCTGTATGTTCCAGCATTTGTGCCAGTGCCACCAGTCGTTGATACAAGTACGTTATCGCCTGCAATCACTCCAGCAACCGCTGGTGAGGCTAAAGATTGTGCTGCGCCGCTATAGGTCGTTGTTAAGTCACTACCGGTGATCGTTAATGATGCCGGCGTGATATTGGCGGTAGTCGTCGTGTTAGCACCACCAGATAATTGGTAGTTCGCTGATGAACTGCCACCAAGTACTACCCCACTAATATTGACAGTTTTAGCTGTTCCAACATTCTTATCTACGAAGGTGCCGGATAAGTTAGAGGTGTTTACTGAAACGGTATCACCAGCAAATACACCGCTATAGGTAATCGTTCCAACGTTCAAGGTGGCTGCAGTTGTTGCGTTATAGACCTTGTTATTGGCGGTAATGCCGCTGATCGTAATGGTTGCTGGAGTAATAGCAATCGATCCATTGGTTACACCGATTGTGTAGTCACTTGGATTACTCAGACTAACAGTCAAAGCGTCAGCATAAATGCCCACATTTTTACCGGCACCATAAGATCCACCAATAGTAACTGTATCACTGGCTTTTAATCCAGTAATAGTTGCTACAGTATTCGTTTGCGTATTCGCGTTATAGACCTGAGTGGAATTAGCACCCACAACAGAGAGCGCTACCGGAGTAATGGTCATTGAGCCAGGCGCGTAGGTGAAGGCGTAGTTTCCAGCTGCACTACCCGATACCGAGAATACGTCTGGCACTGTACCCTGTGATACGTGGGTCGCAGCAGCGCTTCCGGCAATAGTGACATTGGCGGTATCACCACTCAAAATACCGGTGGTTGTATAGGTGTTAGTTTGTAGAAGCCCGGTATATGGATTAACCGTAGTTGCACCAGTAACAGTGGCAGCCAATTTTGAAATCACCAATGAACCATTTGTCTTGGTAATGGTGTAGTTAGAGAGCTGAGTAGCGCCAGCTGCTGCAACGGATAAGAGATCGTTATAGGTGCCAGCATTAGTGCCTGAAGATTTGCCGGTAACGGTGACGCCATTACCTACTTGAGTATCAATACCAACCAAACCAACTACCACTGGATTAGCGTTATTTTGCAAGCTACCGCTATAAGCAACATTGGTTGTGGCACCGGTAATAGTCAATGGCGCCGGAATAATCGTGAGTGAGCCTTGTGCTGAAACACTAATGCTGTAGTTTGATAAAGAACCGCTACTTAAGCCAGTGATAATGCCGCTGGTAATGTTATTTGCGTAGGTGCCCACATTGGTTGCACTTGCCAGGCCAGTTGTACCAAAAACCGGTGTTTGACCATTTTGCAATCCAGTTACGGTAAATCCAGTAGAAGGATTAAATGTCTGAATTGCACCGTTGTACGTCACAGTCTGACCAGATGCTGAAACGTTCACCGGTGAAATCACTACATTAGCCGGGGTAACAGTCAGATTTCCTGGGTTGTAAGTAATGGCGTAGTTAGTTATTCCAAACCCGCCAGTACCTGTTGCACTGCTTGCAACGATTCCACCTGTATAAGTTTGCGCGTTAGTAGTACCAGGAACAGTTGCTGAGCTGTTGTACTGCAAGGTCACCCCAGCAATTGTGTCGCCATTAGGCAAGCTAGACAGACTGCTGGTGTAAGCCGTTGTTCCCAATGCTAGCTCTGTGCCATATACAGTGCTTTGAGCATTGGCAGTAAGGGATACGGCCAATCTATTAACTACCAAGTTGGCAGGGGTGTATGTGATGGTGTAGTTAGACGCATTAAATCCACCAGTACCAGTTGCTGCGCTTGGAACAATTGCGCCGCTATAAGTAGCAGCCGTAGTAGTTCCGGGGACTGTTGTAGCGCTAGTACCACCACTAACATAGTTCACAGCAACACTAGTTAGAGTATCGCTAGCCCCTAAACCGGAACCGCCAACGGTATACCCCGTTGTAATAGCTTGTGAAACGGTAGCGGGCGTTCCATAGGTTGTTGTAATCGGTGTTGCGGCAATCGTAATGGGACGAGGTGTTACTGTCATCAAGGCGGTAACGTAATTAAGGGTATACGGTACGACCCCAGTAATAGCTGCACCTGATGGTGTAATGACATAGTTACTACCTACGGAAGCAGATGAGATTCCACCTAGGCTAGTTAAAGTTAAACCCGTTAAGGTATCGCCAGTGGGTAAGCCACTAATTGTGTAACCGACACCGTTAATAAACGTCGCTACTCCGCTACCACTGTAAGTAAGGCCGCTAGCTGTTAATGAATTCCCATACACCTTTGTATCGGCCAAAGCGGTAATAGTTATAACCGCATTACTTGTAATGGTGAGCGTACCAGGGTTGTAGGTAATGGTGTAGTTTGATAACCCTACTCCATTTGCACCACTTATTGTTCCAGTATAGGTTCCATTGGCAGTACCAGTCTGCGTATTAGTGGTTAGCGAAGTCACTGCGTCTGCACCAACCAAACCACTCACACTGTATGCGGGGGTAACAGTTTGTGTGGAACCCGTTCCTTGCAAATTGGTATTTGCTTGCGTAATACTCAAGGCTGCTTTAGCAACATTGAATGTCCCGCTTACATAGACAATAGTGTAATTTGACAAACCAGAACCCAAAGCCGCACTAACAGCATCGGTATAGCAGTTGACGGTACTACAGGCCTGAGCAATTGCCGTATTACTGAGAACAGTGCTACCAGTTTGAATAACGTGCGTTACGCTACTGACTGTATTTCCAGTTGCAGCACCTGTAACTGGAGATGCAACCGTACCTAAATTAAAGTTTGTCACCAACCCTGCAACTGTATATCCAGCATTCGCTACATTTTCATATGTGCTTACGCCGTTATAGGTTGACGATAATTGAGTACCAGTGATGGTTAATACCTTGGGGGTGATGCTATATGTATTGCCAGCACCGGTTGTCGTGACTATTTGACCCAAAGAGGACAGGATACTCGTTGTTCCATCCAAATTCGTTGCCGTTTGCACTAAATTACTATTTCCCCCAATAGCACCGGCAAAAATTAATGACGCTTGCGCTTGAGCTGCAGAGATAGCGGTTGCGCCAAAATTTGCCGACCCAGTTACGGTTACGGTTGCATTAGCAGGATTTTGCAACCAGTCATTCGCTAATACGCTGTTATAAGCCGTTCCATATGGCTGTGTGTAACTTGCTTTTAAGGTAACAGCAATACCCTGTGCTACCGAACGATAGTTAACACTATTTACTGTTGCCGCATTTGGTGCGCCCATTGTGCCGCCAATATTGCTATAAGAAACATTTGAAGCAGTAGAGGCATTGGCAGTGGTTACACCAGCTGCAGTTTCAATTGTTCCGCCAGTAGGAGATGTTGGCTGCGCCATAGATAATGAAATGACGCCACCGCCAGTATTAACTAATGTACCAACAGCGGTGATAGTTCCACCTGTCGTTGTTCCTGCAGCAATACCTTGGCCACCCGTAATGCTAATACCACCAGTACCACTATCAGTAATGGTTATAGCGGTCGTGCTAGAGGTAAAGTTTCCTGTTGAATTAAAGTTAATGCCACCAGGGCCAGTATTGGTTACTGCGCCAGCATTGGTGATGGCCCCGTACAAACCAGACGATGTACCTAATATTGAAGATCCGGTCACATTAATACCGCTAACAGCGTTTAATGTACCGCCTTGATATACGGAATTGTTTGAAGCAGAACTAGCAGTGATGGCGAGGCTACCAGCAGATTTAATTGCAGTAGATGTATTGTAAAAAGCTACACCCTGGGTTGCATTTGAAATCGATGTGGTCGTACTTGCATTAATGGTAACGTTTCCAGTTGTAGTGGTGATAAAGTCAGTACCAGTCAACAGAATTGGAGTTGGATTTGTACCATTACTAATACCAGATAAGCTTATGTTGCCTACCGCATTCATTCCCTTGTAAGTCACCCCGCCATATGTATAGGTCGCTGGAGATAAAGTGTAAATACCATAATATGCAGCAGTTGCGGCGCTGCCAGCAACACCCAAGGCTGCATTAGCAATGACCGTTCCTGATGAATTGCTTACAGCAGCTGGGCTAGCGATAGCACCTTGAATAGTAAAATTGCCACCTGTGCTATTAACAAAGCCAGCTAACTTCAAGCCATCGTTTGAGTTTCCGGTGCTTGCTGTACCTGCGCTACCACTAAGAGTTAAATCACCACCCGTCTTGAAGAAGCTTCCAGTTACAACGTTGATCCCATAACCAACCACATTGAGTGTTGTGTTAGCACTATAACCAGCGAAACTAGAATTTCCGGTGGAAATAAATAAATTGCCGCCAGATACTGAAATGCCGGCAGACGCAGAGTTTGCTTGTAGTGCAGAACCGCTTACAGTGATATTGCCGGTCGCATTAATTCCTGCCGTTGCTAAAGTTCCAGTATAAAAATTGACAGCAGCAGCACCCGTGGTGGAATTGGTAACGCCAATATAGTTAACGTTACCAGCCAATGTCAAAGATTCGCCAGCACCACTCGAAAGAATGCCCGCCGTTGAATTACTTACTCCGGTGATATTGATATTACCAGTTGTCGCCTGTGCGATTCCGGCCAATACTACGCCGCCATTTAAGGCCACATTTCCAGTTCCACCAGAAGCACCGTTGATAGTAATGGCATTCGTACCAGAATATGCTCCAGAGGTTAGATTACCGGTTACGCTAATACCATTTGCCGCTGTGCTTGTGTATGTTGCGGCATTTGTTGCCGTAATAAATCCGGAGGTTGGAGTACTACCAGCGCCCGCAGTACCGCCATAAGTGTTGTCTAAAAGGATGTACCCCGGCATTGAAATAGCACCAACAGTAATGGTTGCGCCAGCAGCTTTCTCGATGTAATTAATTGCGGTATTTGAGGCGCTAGCAGTACCAGTTAGCGTTAGCGCACCAGACGCAATAGAAGATGCGCTCGTACCTGAAGTTGTGTCATATGTAATGCTCGAAGCTATGCCAGTAGTATTGGCTGCAACAGTGACAGCACCAGTTTGACTAATAGCAGCATTTGATTGAAATAGTATTGCGCCGCCATTAGCGTTATCTGTAATAGTTCCTGTTGAGGTGATGCCAGTGGCCCCTTTATTGGCAGCGTTGTGATTGCCGATAACCCTAATTGCGCTTGTTGCTGTTGAGGCGCTACTTACAGTAAACGTGCTTGCACCTAAAGCAACTCCTGCAACAGTTGCGCTGTCATTAAGACCATTGAGGTAAATATAATTTCCAGCAGAGAGGTTCCCTGTAGCAGTAACGCCTGCCAGCGTTGTCATGTTAGTCGCCGTTGAAGCTGGTGTAAGGGCCCCACTATTGGTGTTATCAACAGTGATGTAACCAGACACTGCTGTGGCACCAATAGTTAAGTTTGATCCGTTAGATTCTTCAACGTAGTTAACAGGTTGTGTCCCGGTAGTATTGTATGTAAAGGTGCCAGTTGTAATTTGGCTATTTAGATTGCCTGTTCTGGTGTCGTAAGTAAGGGTTTGTGCATGATTGGTTGTATTTGCAGTTGCAAAATTAACTGCAGCAGTTGCAGTGATGTCACCATTCGTAATAAACGAAACATTACCGCCGTTGGAATTATTGGTAATTGGTCCCGTTATTACACTAATGCCACCTGTTAATCCTGCAGTACCTACTGTAGAAGTAATATTAAAAGCATCGCCAGGATCAGTGTATGTTCCAGCTGTAATAGTGACGCCACCCTTTACCTGAACACCTAAACCCGCCGCAGTACTATCTGTTGCAGTAATTAAAACCTGAGGAGCGGTAATTAATCCCAAAACGCTCACTGCATATATACCGGCTGCATCATTTGCAGCGCTGTTAATGGCTACCGTACCATTGGTTGAGGTAAGCGTGCCAGCTGATTCAACTCGAATTGTTGCAACGTTATTAGTAGCTCCAGATGCATTTGCAGATAACGTAATGCCGTTGTAAGCGCTAACGGGTCCTTGCAACCAAATTGACCCGTTAATGGAGATGGTGTCATTCGCTGTAAAACTGA
The DNA here is from genome assembly GCF_018882045.1 of Polynucleobacter sp. Fuers-14. Classification (NCBI taxonomy): domain Bacteria; kingdom Pseudomonadati; phylum Pseudomonadota; class Betaproteobacteria; order Burkholderiales; family Burkholderiaceae; genus Polynucleobacter; species Polynucleobacter sp. Fuers-14. Next base: position 44,705 of record NZ_JACVPG010000012.1, read on the forward strand.
CACTACCCCTATAAGAGCTAGTACTACCCGCAGGGGAAATATCGTTATTGGTTCCCAGAGAATTTGATGTGATGGTAATGTTGCCGTATGCGTTTAATGCAGATCCCAAGGGGCTTACATATCCGTATCCAGCAGAGGCAACAGTTCCAGCGACGATGTCCATATTAATAGTACTTCCACCATTAATCGTAGTGTTAGCCGTTAGGTTGACCGAACCTTGTGCGCCTGTATACCCAGTGGCAAGGTAAATGGCGCCACCAGTTGTCGTTGTGCCAATAACCGCGCCATCGGTTGTGGTACTAACTAAGCCTGTAGCAGAACTAGTTGAGTTGAACTCAATACCACCCGCTTTAATTGAACCACGAGTAATCGCACCAGTCGTGGCATCAATAGTGCCACCGGTTGTATCAAGAGACAGGAAGCCACCTCTTGTAGCTATCCCACCATACAGAATAATATTCCAACCAGTTGAGTTGGTTGTATAGAAGGACTGCATTGAAATGTTGATTTTGCCATTCGTTGAGCTGATTGCTGGTGCAACGCTTACGGTGATTTGACCATTGCTATATAGATTTAAATTCAGGGTTCCTGGGCCAGTCGAAGTAATGCCACCCTGAAATAATATATTCGTTCCTGTCCCTACCGCACCAGATGTGGTATCAAAAGTCAGAGTTGAAGTTTTGCCCGACACAATATTAAAAGTTAAAGCCGAACCAGCTGCCTGCGTAATCGTGCCAGTAGCCGCAATCTTTACGCTGGTGCCCGCATTAATCGAAGTTTGAATATCGGCAATGCTTACATTTGAGGTAGCTAAACCTGCGATGTAATTTGGCAGGGTTCCACCAGTCGTTGTACCAGCTGCAATTGTGACGTTGTTTGGGTCTAACAGCCACTCACTGGCCGTCACTTTATTATTGTCGGTGCCGAGCAAGTCACCGGAAGTCTCAACCTGATTGGCAATCAGAGTGGAGTTGCTAACTGTTACCAATGTAGCTAAGGCTCCCTGCCCATAACTTGGACGTCCAATAGCAATCGTGCCATTTAGTGCTGTGATGCTGGAGTTGTTAATCTGAATTTGGTCACCGAATACGACGATGTTGCCGTTTGGTGCGTTGATGCCAGTTTGGCTATCAATATTGATGTTGCTGCTGGTGATGCTATTTGTGCTGGTTGCTGCTGCTACTGTTGCTACTGAATCTTGTACAAAGGTAATGAGTGCTGGAGGGGCAGTTGCTGGTGGTGCAAGGATTGTGCCGTTACCCAGGTTATTAATCTGACCTAAGTTAATCATGCCGCCGACATTTAAACCTTCGGAACTCATTAGCGAACCAATCAAGTTGGTTTGGTTTGCACCAGCAATCATGATATTGCCACCATTAGCTTGTTTACCCAATGCATCAACAATACCGTTGTTATTAATATTGCCACCGGTAGAAGCAATTGTGACTACCCCACCATTTACGCCATTAGCAGATAAATAACTGTTAGCGCTGATATTAATATCGCCAGTAGATAGGATATTAATAGTGCCACCGTTGCTTGAATATGTATTGGCATCGGCGGTTAATCCATTTTGACCATTACGACGATTTGCACCAGTAATCGTGTTGGCAGAATTTAAGTTATTTGAATTTGTATTATTACTGTTATTGCTGCTATTGCTGCTATTGCTACCGTTGGAATTAATATTACCCAGAATATTAATGATGGCACCGGCTAAATAAATATTGGAATTGGATCCACCGTTGGTGTTGATGGATCCGTTCACATTGATTGCCTGAGCCACTGCATAGACTGATCCAGCGGTGATATTGCTATTGATATCAATCTGCCCGCCAGTAGCAATCAAGTTTAATGAGGTAGCTGTATTGCTTGAATAGATGTCAGCACCTGCCATGATCCGAATCAATGCGGACTGGCTATTGGTGCATGAACCAAATACGCAAGCGCTACTATTGCTACCCGTAGCATCTAAGATCACACTGGTTGTATTTAGGGCATTGCTAATAGCCGATGCTGCCGCACTATCAATGATCAGGGCCATTGGATCAACCGTCCACATGCCTGTTCTACCCTTGGGAGCGGAGGTATCTACTACTGCACTCGATGCAATAGCGACATTACCTTTGGAGCTAGTCTCAATAAGGCCACCGTTACCGCTTTGCGCCCCACCCTTTGCAAAGAGATTTCCAGCAATGGCAGTCTTGATTTGCGACCAAATATTGATAGCTCCACCATTACCGTTTTGAGTAGCTGATGCATCGACAATCGCGTTCGTTTGTACAGAAACGGTGTTTGCTACAGCGTTATTTTGTACAGCGTTTTGAATGGTTTGGTTGTTGGCATTGTTCACGCCAACATTAATGGTACCGCCAGCAGTTGCGCCAGTTGCAGTGGTTTTTGACCCACTTGACACAGTAATGTTATTGCCCTTAAGGCTAATATTTCCACCGGCTGCCTGTGCAGAATTGGCTTCAATCACACCACTTTGCTCGATGGTGTCAGCAGTTAATGAGATTTTTCCACCGGAAGTATTAATATCCGATGCAGAAATCGTGCCAGTATTTTTAATGAGTGAACCCATTAAATTCTGAGCAGCATTGGCACCGATAATCACTTGGCCGCTACCCGCATTAATGAGTAATTTATTCGAAATTAATGCATTGACTACTGAAGCATCAACGGAAACACTCACAAATTGACTGCCAGAGAATTTCAAAGTAACTTTTTGACCGGCAACTAATGCAATGGCATTATTACCACTCATGGTTGCCGTAATAACACCAGTATTAATCACTTGCGGCGCCATAAGTGCAATATAACTATTAATATTATTACCAGTAATATGGCCTTTATTAATAATCTTGCCAGTAGTACCACCCTCATAAACTTGAGTATCTTTACCGGACATAAATTCTGTAGCGGAGATATTCATGGTGGTTGCCACCATGCCGCCCACGTTCACCTCAGCACCCTTACCAAACACTACGCCATTGTTGTTTACAAAAACAACCTGACCATTGGCATTGACTGCGCCATTAATCATGGATTTGGAAGCGCCATTAACGTAGTTCAGGGTTGAAGCTTGAGCATTGGGTTGATTAAAGTTCACCGTTGCTTTTGAACCCACATCAAAACTATTCCAATTGATCACCGCACGTTGCGATGATTGATTAATGTTCATTGTGTTGCCAGCGGTCGCAATAGTTGCAGATCCAGCTACAACCTGTCCACCCGTTGGCAAGGCATTAGGCGCAGGCGCTGCGGCCATTCCCTGCTGAGCCAGACCAGCAACGGCTAAAGCCGCTAATAACTTAGCGGCTTTGAACTGCGATGTGCAGTGTTTTCTATGCGAAGGTTGCGTAATTCGGTCTGTCAAAAAATGAGTATTTCACTGAAGCACTGCGTAATGTATGGCTTTTGTATGCTTTTGCAAATTCGCTCTTAGGCTAACAAGCCTTACATCTGCGAAATATTTTTTATTCATCAAAAGAAAATCGTCCCTTTAATCCAACCTTGCACTGACCTGTACTGATTGTCGGTGTTTAACTGCTGACCGCTTTGGTTATAGAGTGGATTACTCCCCACCCTCCAGGCCAACGCACCAGAAAGCTGTACCTTTTGATACTGATACTTTGCTGATAGGCCAGTGGCATACAAGGCGTAAGTATTGTTTGCGTTGGTTTGGCCTTGCCAGTTGTTGTACGTGCTGACGTATTGCTGAATTAAGCCGGCATCAAAAAATGCGCCCACTTGTAAGTCTTGTATGAGGGTGTGATTCATTTCTACAGAGGCTACCGCACCTTGAGCCCCGCCGCCTTGAGCTACCGGATAAGCACGCACACCATAAGGACCGCCCAAATAGAGCTGCTCAGCACTATTAAGGTTCTTATTAGCGAGTTGTCCATATACAGAAGCGACTAAATTGGTTTTATCAATCGGTAGTGGCTGTGTAATCGAGCCATTAAAACCTAACTTCCCAAAAGTACCTTTAGTTGCAGCACCCTGGGCATCATTATTAGCTTGGTTGGCGTTGTTAATCGATAAAGAACCTAAGGTAGCCGTTGCTCCCCAACTCACATAAGCCAGATCTAAGTAATTGGTGCCATTAATACCGACACTCAAATCATTGATTTGATAGTTGCTACTCTCTGTGCCATTGGTTTGGTTGGCGTAGTTCTTGTTTTCAAAGTTAACAGTAACGTTCTTATTCGATCTAGCGGTACGCTCTAGGACATAGTTTGAGTAGATGCCGTAGGTTTGCGCTGTACCTTGGGTAATCGTAGATGAAAAGCTGCTTAAGCTTTTGTAATCTAAAACGCTTGCCCCTGCAGATACCCTCCAACCATCGTAACCCACTGGCAGGCCATATCGAAACTGTCCGAAGACAGAGCCTTCTGAGCCAATCACATCTAAAGTAGCCTGGTCACCATAACCACTTGGGTTATTTAAACTCAAACTTGCTGTAGCTTGCCCTACTCCTGTATTGGCAGCACCATAGTTTGATAGATCCACTCTACCCGCAAACAAACCGGTATCTTTAGCACTCACCAAAATATTGGTGGTCTCTTCTTTATCGCCTTGCGCTAATTCACCGTTGATTTCATTACCAGGCGTTTCATTCAGAATCGCTAAGCTGCGCTCCAAACCCTTGAGGTCAATAAAGTTGCCAGGAGTGTTGCTGCTATTGATAAATTTCTGAATCACTTCCGACTTCAGTCGACTCGGCGCCTCTTTATCGAGCTCAATAATGACATCGCCAACTTTGCCTTCGATGATTTTGATTTCAATGATGCCGCCCACTACATCTTGCGGAGGAATAACAGCCTGAGCCATTCTTCCTTTTTGAGCATACAGATTGGTCACCGCTTCACCAGCTTCTTTGATTTGATCTAAAGTGAGCTCGCGATGCGTAAATGGTTTGAGAACTTCTTGCGCTTCTTCTTGGGTAATTAGCGTAATACCGTTCACTTTGAAGGCATTGACCTCAATTGCCTTAGTGCCGGACTTTGGTCGGCTTGGTTTAGCTGGCTTTTTAATTAAATTTTCTGGAGGAGCTGCTTGTCGGTCGCGCTCTACTTCACGTTGCAATTGCTGTTGCAATGCACCGGCATCAGGACCTGCTTGCGCAAAGGCAATGGAGCAAGCGCCCATCGCCAAGATGCCAGCAACCATAGCAATTTTTTTATGCGTGAATAGAGATCCAGCCTTAATGTAAGCCACTGCTTTATATTGCGAAGAAAAATTAAATAGGTTGGGCATAACATGGCCAAATTGATGTAGGCCACATTACAGTGGATATTGCCAAAAATGAATATCCTGCGAATGATATTCGCTATAGAGCTAATTGTGCTGCTTTGGAGAAAAGCTAGTAGGCTTAGTTTTTGGTTGAATTTTTCTTCAGGGCAATTAATTGCGCAATTGTGTGCAATCTTAGTTTACGCATCACCTCGGCCTTATATTGCTTAGCGGTAGCCAAACTCACATTCAGCCTTGCCATGAGTTCTGCATTATTTAGGCCTTGGGCTAATAATTCAAAAGTCTCCAATTGTCGGGCAGATAACTTCTTCAAGTTTTGCTCTAGGGCAATTTCCTCCACGTAACTACGCATATAACCGGCATCTAGCTCTAAACCATGCATTACAGCAGCAAGCAACTGATCTCGCTCAAATGGCTTTACCAGAAACTCTAGCGCTCCCTGCTTCATTGCATCAATCGATTGCTGAACCGTGCTTTCGCCACTAATAAAAATAATGGGAATCGTCCTGCCACGCGCAATAAGCTCAGCTTGCAGCTCTACCCCTGACATATCGGGCATTCGCATATCAGTAATGACTACTGCTGGACCCACTTGGATTGGGGTTTGTAAAAAATCCGTAGCGCAAGAAAATGCCTGCACCCGATAGCCCAAGAATTCAAGCATTCCGATAAGAGACTGGCGCATTGATTCATTGTCTTCAATCAAGAAGATATATTGCGCTTGCTTGCTTTCAGCATGGGTACTCAAGGGTACATTCATTAAATTAATCTGTAATAACTATTAGGCACTAATGCAATTAAAAGAAGACATTCATAGACTCAAAGGACAATACACACTAGAAACTTTATGAGGGAAGATAAAGAAGCTGAACAATAAAAACAGAGCCTCCCTCCGCGGGGTGCTCGTACCAAATCTTTCCATTCCAACGACCGAGAATCGATTGCGATAACCATAGCCCAATTCCGCTCCCGCCATCTTTATCACTATTTAAGAGCTCAAATATAGCCTTCTCATTACCATGTGGTACCCCCCTACCGTTATCTTGTATGTGAATACGTACAAAACGGTCTACTTTTTTTACAGAAATTAGAATCTTCCCCGCACTATTTTTTGCCGCTTCTAGTTCATCAATTGCATTATTAATCAGGTTAATAAATACCTGTTGCAGTTCTCCGGAGTTCGCCAGAACGTAGAAGTCCGCATCAGCACTGAAGTCCATTTGAATAGCAAGCTTTGAGCATCGCCCTTTGGAAATTTGCACTACATCCAATAACAATTGATTTAGAGCTATTTTTTCGCTCTCAATATTTGATTTGCGACTAAGGCTTGAGAGATTTCGAATGATAGTAGAAGCGCGGTCTATATTGCCCACTAGCGACCTAACAGCACCCTCCAATGCGGAGATATTTTCAGGCTGCTCTTTCAAAATATGCATTGCAAATTGCGCATCTAGCTTTGATGCTCCTAGTGGCTGATTGACCTCATGGGCTACAGTACTTGCCAAAGCATTTACCTCGGCGGACTTATTTAGCTTTGCTAAGGCGTAAATCATCTGATTGCGCTCTTGAATAACGTTATTTAAGCGCATGTTCATATCATTTGATCTACTATGCTCAGAAAATCCCAAGTACATACGCAAGAAAATATATAGAAGATTTCTAAAGGAGCTGAGAATCGCAATCCCAAAATAAATAATGAAGTTATATACCTGAACGTCAAATGCAGAGTAGCTGTTGCCTGTCAACATGTTAATTACGCGCAACAAAAATAATAGGCAGGAGCCCATAAAGACTATCGCTATAAACTCTAGAAATAATTTATGTTTAAACTGCTTTGCTACCCTGAATGCGGAATATGCGCAAAATAAATCCACCAATACCCAGGTGCTTGCTGTAAGCAAAGACATCCCCGGAGTTAGTTTTCCATCTCCAAGATATAGCAAGGTTTCTTGAGTAAGAAAAAAGGCTATAACCACCAACAAGACTCGGCTCAAGCCTCTTAAAAATTTATATCCAGGCAATAAATTCCATAAAGATTGGCTCAATAAAAGTAAGGCCAAAGTTTCAACAGAAACCATCAAGCTATAACTGATCTGTAAGGGGATGCGATCTCTATAAACCGTCACCATAGTCGCTAATGCAGATAAAAAACAACTAGAGATCCAGATACGGGCAGATAAATCATTTCGCCCCCAAAAAAATCCAACCAATAACAGGCCACAAAAAATGCTAATCGCGCTGTAGAACAAGAAGATGGATTGAATGGTAAAGAAGTGCATAGGCAATATTACAGGGAAATGTTAAGGCTACTCAGAAACGCTCAAATGAATCTTCACATGACGATGAAGCTATCTTAACCCCCTCAGCCTGACAAGTTGTTTTATATCTATGAGCAGCTAAGACTACTTATCCACGCCATTGAAGGGTCAATGGATCAACAATCCGACGAACATATATCGCCACTCCGTAACTAGATTACTGTGTCAACGTGATGAAAAGTTTATTTAAGAGACTGTAAAAATTTGGTCGCCCGCTGAACTGCCTCGTCGTAGCTTGGCCTGTAATTCAACATATCAATTTCAGAGAACTGGGCTTTTAATACTGATGCTCTGCTAGCAATCTGACTTATAAATGGGTCAGCATTCTTTCGCAAGAATTTAGCTGCCTTTATCAACGCCTCAGGCTCACGCTCAATGACTAAAGACAGGTCAAATAAATCACGGGCAGTTGCCCTGTCGCCTCGATGCCATAATTTCTTTGCCACTATCTCTGCAGCAGTTTCCACCCGAATATGTTGCCCGCCAATATTCCACATTTCAAATGGTGCTTCAGTTAGATTTGGAGATGCCACAAAGTCAATCTCCCCTTCCGGGCGAATTAACTTAACGTATGAACTTTGATCTTCGACATAATCTGTACTCACTGCGGCAGCTACATCACTTAGGCGCGGCGTGACAAAGCCCAAGTACTGCGGATCTGGGACAAAGATATCAATGTCTTTACTAAGACGATGCTGATATCGAAACATTAATACGGTACCACCCCCGAAAGTCCAGAATGGATCGGGGGTTCCATGGCTCTTAATATCTTCAATGATGGAAAGCGCATGTGGCAGCAAGTCCTCCCAAACCCCTGAAGGTAAATCACGTTCAACGATAGTCATCATCAATTAAGCCCATGCCGATCTTGGTGAATGCATCTCATGCGCCCACCGATCAATATTTTTCCAAATTAGCTTGGGTGCAACATGATTTACTGCTGCCGCCTCCTCAACTGCGGACACAATAATTTCTAAAGGCGCCTCATCTAGTAATGTTGCTACATGCGGAAAAATACTTTCCGGTAATTTTCCACATGCTAATGAATGAGATAAGTCACTACTGTGAAGCTTGGTCTTATAACTAACGCTTGCAGTTTTACTGGCCATATCCAAGCCATGATGTTTTCTGCTGCGCTCTTGAGTGATGACATCCAAACCTAATAGGGACAGCAAGGAGAGCAATTTAGCAGCACCCAAATCCTTCAAAGTGCCTTTCTCTAGATGGTGGATAGTGGACCTTGAAAGACCACAAAGCTTTGCCAACCGATCCTGAGATAAACCCAGATCAGCACGACGCTGCCCAACTTTGAGACCAATTTCACGTAAGTTCATGGAGACATTATCCCATAAATTGTGTAATATATTACACATTATTTAAGCCTAATTAGCCAAAAAAGCTATATTGGGGCGCCAGGAAGGGCTTTCCCGTTTCTAATCTTGTAAATAGGGTCGCGTCTATTAACCTGATCCGAGGCCCAACTTACCCATAAGCGCCAATCAGGGTGTTTTTTGCGGAAATACCTATCAGCCTTCATGGCATTGATAAATGCCCTGATTTCTTGAAGAGCAGCCCATTCAGAAGCATTTTCTTGTAGGTCCTGCCACTGACGCTTTTTTCTCTCAATCTCGTCAGCCTTGTCCTGCTCGATCTTTCGCAAGCGCTCCCGCTCAAGCTCCTTCGCCTCCCTCTCAATCCGCTCAGCCCTACCCCTCACCATTAGGTCAGAGACTATTTCGGAGATGGCAGAGAGCCCCTCCTCAACCGATTTACTGGAGGAATCTTTCAGCGTTCGCTCTGAATACAGGTCTACATGACTAATCTTTAATTCAAGTTTTCCACTAGCCGTGTAGTCAATGCTAGCCATATAAGTCCTTCTGTGGCCGTCATAACTCATATAAGAAGATTGGCGCCGTAGAGGTGGAATATGCCTAGTGGCAGTTTCATAAAAACTAAACTGAATAGACTCACCGTCAATGACTAAAACAGGCAGAGAGCGGCCATTTGACCAGCGCTGATAACTTTTTACCTCAGCACCTTTGCTCAAATACATATTGAGAATCGTTTGAAGAATTCTTTTTGCCCTGGGTACATTATCAGGAGATATTTGAGCATCAAACCCAGATATAGACTCCAAACGCCCGAATCGATTGGTTTTTGACTTATCTGAACCCTTGAAAGTTTCTTCAATCGCCGGATGAAAAGACCGACCTTGATAAATTGGAAAATTGCCATTAATTTTAAAGGTCACCATTTCTGCCGCTAACTCTTCCGCAGGTACATCTTTAACTGAAGACTTTTCTCGAGCTAACTTTTTAACTCTTGGAAGATGATCTACAGTAGAAAATTCTGGCTCATCCCCATTACTCCGAACATGAAGTGATGGCATTTCAGGCACTGGTTTGCCCAACTCTTTTTTGATCCAATAGCCCATCGGGGGTTTGGGAACCTCAGCAATATCACACCATTTTGATAAGCCGCTAGCTGACACCCTTAGTTGGTTTGAAACTTTAGAAATGGGCGGCGCCCAAATTAAATCTAAGATTTCCTGTCTAGAATATTTTTTCTTCATCCCCGCTCCAAACTTTAATAAAAATTTAGCTTAAATCAGGAGTATGTTTATTTGTGCATTTCTGTGTTAGATTAACGCTATCAAAAGTTGCGATGTGTCAGGCGGACCCTTTTAATCCGTTGGTCGCGAGTTCGAATCTCGCCCGACCCACCAGCATTACTAAGCCTCGCTTCTGCGGGGCTTTTTTATCACTTACATCACCCCCCCCCGAATAGCTCTTTAAAGGGTATTTTAGGGCCATTTTTTGGCTAGGGAATCCAACCCAAATCCAATAAAATAGTGGAATGCCAGCAAAGCTCGTAACAACACATCAGCTTCGCCAATACATCGTTTGCAACGCCATTGCCTCTGCTCGAATTGAAGGCATCGCCCTAGCAACGCAGTTTGAACAAAAACTTACTGACTATATAAATGGCAAAAAAAGTATCGCCCAATTAATAGAAGAAACTAAGCAAAGTTATATTAAGAGCACAATCAAATGACCGTCAATTTAAATAAAAAAATTATCATTATTGCCGGACCCAATGGAGCCGGTAAAACTACCTTTGCCAAGAACTTCTTGCCACAAGAAGCGCATACTTTTCGCTTTGTTAATGCTGATCTCATAGCCGCTGGTTTAGCACCATTTAACCCAGAGTCTGTTTCATTCAAAGCAGCTCGATTGATGCTAAACGAATTAGATGAGTACACCAAATCAGGCGAAAGCTTTGCCTTTGAAACTACTCTATCTGGCACACATTATCTGCAACGTATTCAGGAGTGGAAAGATCTGGGGTACGCCATCAAACTCTGGTTTATTGCACTAAGTTCCTCTGAGTTAGCTATTTCGCGTGTAAAAGAGAGAGTGGCACAGGGAGGGCACAACATCCCTGAAGAGGTCATTCGTAGGCGATATACCGCCGGCCTCGAGAATTTGCCCAAATATCAAAAAGTTGTAAAATCATGGATATTGTTAGATGGAGATAAAACTCCGCCCGAACAAACAGACCAAGGTTGACTATGACTATTCCAAGCAAAGATATACGTAATTCATCAGATCCTGATATTGCTGGATCTTACTACGCCATGCAACGTGCTGGACAAGCCGCAATAGACTTGGCAATTCAAACCAATACCGCAATCGTAACTACCGTTGACGGCAAGATTGTTCGGATCCCTGCTGCAGAACTCATCAAACAGCGTCAAGTTACAGCCTAAACACCGTTGGTCGCGAGTTCGAATCTCGCCCGACCCACCAGCAATACAAAAGCCTCTAGAGAAGTCTAGGGGCTTTTTCTTTTACCAATCAGCTTAATTAGCATTGTCCCTTCTCTATTGAAGCCTTAACTAGCATCTTGTTTTAATATCATGCTATAATGCATTCATGCTGCATGAATATAGGAGAATGCCATGGGCGCAGTGATAGATCATCAAGTTATTAAATCCATTGGATCCAGCGGGCAGATCTCGCTTGGCAAAGAGCATGCGGGACGTCAGGTATTAGTGGAAACGCCTGAACCTGGCGTTTGGGTGATTCGCACCGCCACAGTTATTCCCGACAATGAGCGTTGGGTACATACGCCAGCCATTAAAAAGGATTTATCAGCAGCCTTGGCCTGGGCACAAAAAACGCCGGCCAAAGCAACTGACCTTTCTAAACTAAAAACGGCTAAAGCTCATGGCGAGAAACGCAAAGCCTGAGCCCTTAGTTGAGCTTGATCTGAATAGCCCCATCTTCCAATCTACCTGGGAGAGTCTGGAGCCAACCGAGCAAGAGAAAGCCTTTGCCACTTTTGAGAAAATCACGCAATTGACCTGGAACCAGGTTTACCGCGACAAGGGATTGAAGTGGGAAAAGATTCATAGCATTCCTGTACCAAAAGATATTGATGCACTCTACTCATTTCGAGTTAGCAAATCAATCCGGGGCATTGGCTTCAGAGAAGATCATTTCCTAAGGGTTTTATTAATTGAACCAGATCATGATGCTGCTTATGGCAAAAAATAAACCGCCACACAAAAGCGTTGGTTACACCACTGTTGAGCAGATCCTCAATTCGCCTGATCCCGATATTGTTGGATCTTATTACGCCATGCAGCGTGCCGGTCAAGCGGCGATTGACCTAGCCATTAAACGAACACCGCAATCGTAACCATGGTTGATGGGAAGATCGTTCGGATCCCAGCTTCTGAGCTCATTAAAAAGCGCCAGCCTAGCGTCTAAGTGCCCTTGGTCGCGAGTTCGAATCTCGCCCGACCCACCAGTTATACAAAAGCCTCTAGAGAAATCTAGGGGCTTTTTCTTTAGATATAAAGAAAACCATAACTCTATATAAAATTCTTTAATGTCAAAAAAATACTCTAGCGAGCCTTTAAGGCGCCAATTTATTGTCAATAACGCTTTAGCATCTGCGCGTATTGAGGGATTTACGCCTTCAACAGAATTTGTTAAGAGTCTTTTAGACTACATTCAAGGCCATCGAAATATTGATGAATTGATAAAAATGGCTAAGACTCGTTATAAAAAAGAACTTTAAGTTTCTTTATCTAAATTTAGCAATTTTTTATCTTCAAAAATTCTTTGCTTGACAGATTTTTCTTCCATCTCATCTAAGAATGCAGTCTCTCGCAGGCGATAATCAATCGTAGGCATTGATAGTAATTTCGCCTTAAGTCCCTCTTGAATCCAAACGCGGTCCCGAATTTCACCGCGGGCGTATTTGGATATCGCGGCATCATTTAACTCTAAAAATAATGCCCTTACATCGCCAAAGTCATGAATCACAAAACGGTCTTCCCAACCATCTGGCAATGTTGGCAAGTCGGGACTAGCAGCATCTACATAGTATCCATACTCATCTTCAAACGGACTGCCCTGGCCAATTAGCGCAGCTATTTCGCCAGCGCGACCTGGATCATCCTTTGGGTACATGTCCACATCGATGGAGCGAACCATTTCATCCGGGGGATCCGCTTTCAGCCCAAGCGCAGTCAAACTACCAATAATGACGTAGTCAGTATGGTTGGTGATCTTTTTGGCTTCGGTGAGTACGTGATGAATATGGCTCAGATTCACTGAACTTCTTTCATCAGAAAACTAAATGGTGAATTTTGGGCTAGTGCATGTGCTTGCGGAGCATCTCCACAAACCTCTCGCTCCATTTCGGAGGGGTCTGAATTTATCAGTCTTCTCCAAGAGTCTATATAGAAGCGACTACATAAATCCCGCTCTTCCCACTTTTGAATACGGCCTTCAGCTTGATGTAATACATCATTCCGGCGATCGGAGCGGAGCAAAACCAAGACGTGTTGATGCAACCTACTGAGCTTTTCATACTTCTCGGCATCAGCCTTACGAGCTAAAACACGCATAGGAATGGAGGGCTTTGACTTAATGCTTTGCATTGTTCAAGTATATATAGGAGGCTATAGAAGGGCAAGATTGGCAAAAAACCCTTCATACCATCAAGTTTTAAGCAAAACAGAGGCTTTCAGTTACGTAAAATAATCAGATAAACAGGAGGAAAGATGAAGTCCATTGTTAAAGATATTCGTAACTCTCCAGACCCCGACATTGCGGGCTCCTACTACGCCATGCGACGTGCTGGGCAAGCAGCAATTGACTTAGCAATTCAAACGAACACCGCAATCGTAACCATGGTTGATGGAAAAATAGTTCAGATCCCAGCTTCTGAGCTCATTAAAAAGCGCCAGCCTAGCGTCTAAGTATCCTTGGTCGCGAGTTCGAGTCTCGCCCGACCTGACCTGTCCTGGGATTTTCAGACCAAACGCTTTTAGAGATAATGACTCCTTCAACCTAAGGAGCAGGTATGAAGAGAGCACGGTTTTCAGACGAACAGATTGTTCGGATATTGCAAGAGGCAGATCGTAGTCCGATTGCAGAAGTTGCTAAGCGCCACGGGGTCAGCGAACCCTCGATTTACAGCTGGCGTAAGAAGTTTGGCGATCTAGGTGCGGATGACGTCAAACGCTTAAAACAGTTAGAGCAAGAGAACGGCCGTCTAAAGAAGATCTTGGCAGAGCGCGATCTCGAGATTGAAGTGATGAAGGAGATTGCTGTAAAAAAGTGGTGAGCGTGCAGGAGCGATTGGAGCAGGCCCGCTATGCAGTTGGGCGGGGTATCTCCCAAAGACGTGCTTGTACGCTGCTAAGTGTTGCTAGATCTGGCTTAGATTACCAGTGCAAGATGGCTGTTAAAGATCAGCCTATCGTGGCTGCCATGCGCCAGTATTCCGAGCAATATCCTCGCTATGGTGCCAGGCGGATTCGGATCTTTTTAAGACGGGATGGTCTTGTTCTGGGTCGCGATCGGACGGCGCGCATCTGGGCTGGATCTGGCCTACAGGTGCCCGCCAAAAGGACGCGCAAGCGTTACCGTAGTCAAAATCGACAACCGCATGTAGCAACTGGGCCCAATGAGGTTTGGGCTTACGATTTTGTCTTTGATGCTTGTGCCAACGGGCAAAAGCTCAAGTGCTTAACCCTGATAGACGAGTTCACCAAAGAGAGTCTGTGCATTGATGTGGCCGGCTCAATTAAAGGCAAACGAGTGGTGCAGGTTTTAGAGGAGGTCATTGCAGGGCGTGGTTACCCCAAGGTTCTACGCAGTGACAACGTACTAAATGCAAGAACTTTTTCCAGCGATAGGCAAAGCCATACCGTAACTGCAATTTGCAGTTAAAAAAATCAAACTTACTACTTGTCTATACCCAAACGGTCACTTCCACAAATAAATCAGG
>NZ_JACVPG010000013.1:0-83643 GCF_018882045.1 Polynucleobacter sp. Fuers-14
ACAACCACCGCCACCATGAGTGCGCTGGGTACCTTAAGTGGCTTTATCGGTAGTGAGACTGTGACCGCTGCTGTGAATACTGCGACCTTTGCGGATCAAAATGTCGGTACTGGCAAAACCATTACCGTGACCTATACCTTGGCTGATGGTACCAATGGTGGCTTAGCCTCTAACTACAGCTTGGCAAATAGCGTAACAACAGGCTCGATCACTGCTGCCCCAACAGCTGTAGTAACCACTCCTGTCACAACTACAATCATTTCTACCCCTGCTGCCGTTGCGACTGCAGCAGCAACTACTAGCCAGTCTGTGCAAATTGCCCAAGAAGTAGCCATTAGTGTTGCTAGCCTACAAAAACCAATCACAGCGACTACAACAATCGCTGCGTTAAATAAAGATTTATTTATCAAATTGGCCATTGATGAAATCAACTCTGTTAGTTGGATCAATGCACCCGAATACAGAAATCTCACTCTTGGACCAGATTTGATCATCAGGAGAAATAGAGATGACGCGCCGTAATTTATGCTACTCACAATAGCTCTGGTACAAACTGGTTTAGTTACTCATCAAATGGTTGGCACCATTAACAATGGCTTTGTTGATGAGTTCAAGAGTATTTAATATGGAAATATTGAACAGTTTCGGTACCCATTTGCACAAGATTGGTGCGCTAAATCAGGCAAAAGCTGTTGCCTTTGGGTGTTTACTCTGTTCGATCATTGCACAGACGCAGGCAATCGCTCAAACCTTGCCCATCACAGACATGAAGGTTAGTCCAAGCCCAAGCCCAAGCCCTAGCGCCCAAGCACCCGAATCTTCAGAAAAGCCCAGTGAAGGGGTCTATGAATTCATTGCCATTGTCAATGGTAAACCCATTAGCAAGTCACTATTTGAGCTAACGGTTCAAGAATGGATTGCCCGAGGTCAAAAAGATACTCCCAAGCTACGCAAAGATTTAAAGGAAGAGTTAATTAATAGAGAATTGATTGCACAAGAAGTTAGCAAGCAAGGCCTTGATCGTCAAATCAATATGGATGATCAATTGCAACAACTCAAACACAGGCTTTATGTACAGATCTTTACACAGGCGCACTTAAAAGAACAGGGCTTTACTGATGAAAGCCTTAAGCAAGAATATCAAAACCTCAAAAAACAGGGTAGTCCAAACTTAGCCGTAGTGCAGTACCAACTCAAGCAAATCAAAGTGCGTGAAAAATCGTCTGCCTTAGCGGTAATTGGCAGACTTGAACAAGGCGAGCCATTTGATTTGGTAGCTAGTCAATTGGCGCTTGCTAGTGGTGCAAAGCCAGGCAAAAATGAAGCTGTTTGGGTGAACGCCAATCAACTGCCCCCAGCCTTGTCCGAGGGGCTATCCCAACTACCAATCGGAGGGATCAATACCAGTCCAGTAGCAACCGAAGGAGGGTGGCTCATTCTCAAGTTAGAAGATAAGCGCAATGGGGCTGCTAGTGCTAATGCTGCTGATGGTGCTAAAGGTGACAATGGTGCTAATGGCGCCAGTGGCTCATTGATGAGTTACGAGGAGTACAAGAATCAAAAAGTGCAAGCGGTATTACAACAGTATTACAACGACACCTTAAGACGACTTCGGTCTGGGGCGAAAATTAACCAATAGCAAAATCTAACCATGAGCCACTATAAAAAATACCCCATCATCTTTTCATTTCTAATCTCGTTCTACGCACTAAATTGCAGCGCTGTGGAAGAAGTTAAATACCAAGACTGGGCAGTGCAAATAGGTGAGGACACAGTTGAGGCCTATACGCTAAATGATAGTAAATCGTCCTTTGGGTTTTTTTGCAAAGGAGAGACTTGTCTTTACTATCTCAATCTGAGTTTGGAGTGCCCTAGTAACTCAAAAACCCCAGTGTTAATGAGTGGCGATGGGGTGGGCAGCGCCTTTATGATGACTTGTATGAAACTAGGCGGCAGAAACTTTCAAATATTAGATGATCCCGAAGTGGTAAAACGGGCGGTCAATAGCGGTAAAAAAATTGGCTTTAGCGTAGCCCTACAAGGCGGAGATTTTATGTTGGCCCAATTCGCTCTCAATGGAGCTCAGGCAGCCATTGAGCGAGCAATCCTTGAGGCAAAGCAAAAAAGAGCTCAGCCTAAAACTGGCGGCGCCAAGGGCTTAATAAGCATTTAAGGCTCATACCCTTTAAGAGGATATCTAGTATTGTTTTTTGCGTGGCATCCCCAGTATGGGGGATTCATTATTGAGTCCAATGTCACTAATATCAAAGTGCGTTGTAATGACGCTCCTTTGTAGTGTGTGTCGGAGTACATATGCTTCCCCCGCCCCTAAAAAGGCGGGGGTTTGCGTTATATCCATTCGATGTTAATTAGCCTCGCCAATTTATCTATATATGACTGCCAAGAAAGTGTAATGAGGCTCCAATACCTGATTGCTTAAGACTTCTGAAAGGTCTTTGAGTCTTAAAAATGTGACTCTAGCGCTGTTCTGATGCCCAAAAGTAGCTATATCCCCCATAAACAAGGGATACCAAAAAAAGGGGTGCAGCGCAACAATGAAACACCCTTTCCTGGAATTAATAACAGGGGGGTTAAATCTAGATGAATAAATGACTCCGATAAATTTTTGCAGATATAAATTGGCTAATTGGCCAAGAGTAAAAAAACTTTTTTTGATCTTGGTATCCATTCCCTTGTTCAGTGCTCATGCCCTTGCGCAAGTAGATGCAGGTGCCCTTCAGCAAAATCTTGAAAAACAACTGCCTTCAGTAAGCCCTTTGGAGTTGCCAGAGCCTTCCCGCCCCACGCCAGCAAAACCAAGGGCTCCATCTAGTGGCGGTGTACAGGTAGTGGTCAAAACATTTGTACTAGAGGGTGTCAAAGCGCTTCCTGAGGAGGTGGTTCAAAAAGTCCTCGATCCTTGGCGCAATACCCCGGTTAGTTTTGATGACTTGCAAAAGGCCTGTGATGCCATAGCACTTTTGTATCGGGAACATGGTTATGTAGTGCAAGCGATATTGCCGCCACAAAAAGTGGCTGATGGAACTATCAAAATTCTCATTACTGAAGCTAAGTTGGGTGCCGTTATAGTAGACACGCCCCAAGGTGAGACACGCTTTTCAAAAGAAACAGCGGCCAAGTACATTACATATGAAAACCCGATTGGCTCAACCTTAAATAGTCGCTCCTTAGAGCGGGCTATCATTATTCTGAATGAAACCCCCGGAGTGATGGCAAGCGCATCACTTGAGCCAGGCGGTGCTGATGGAGAAACAGCGGTACGCCTCCAGTTAACTCAGCCCCCATTGCTCAATGCCAGTATCGCGGCAAATAACTACGGTAGTCGTACTACAGGCTCAAATCAAGGAGTGATTGGTTTTTCCCTAAACAACCCATCGGGCATTGGCGACTCTGTTGTCGTTAATGGTGTGTACTCGGAAGGCTCTCAGTACGTTCAGGGAAGTTACTCTTTACCAGGTTCTGCGGATGGCTTGCGTTTTGGTTTATCGGGCAGCTATCTAGAATATAAGAACGTGAGTAACTATGCAGCTTACGGTGGAACGGGCGATGCTTGGGCAAGTGGGATTAGCGCCGCCTATCCTCTCATTCGCAGTCAACGTGCAAACTTAAATAGCACTATTAACTATGATGTAAAAAGTTACAACAACCGAAACACCATTACCAATTCCACAACTAGTGCTTATAACCTCAATAATATTTCAGTAGGTTTATCGGGCAATATGTTTGACAGTCTTGGTTATGGCGCTGTGAGTAATGCATCTGTGAATCTCGTATTTGGGTATCTAGATTTTTTGGCGGGTACCTCAACAGCTGCCCTTAGCGCTATTACACCCTCCAGCTTTACTAAGGCTAATTTCTCTGCAAATCGCAATCAGGTGTTAACTGAGGATAACAAAACGGCATTAGTTACTTCAGTTTCTGGTCAGTTGGCATCAGTGAATTTGAGCACAGCTGAGCAATTTTACTTAGGCGGCCCTTACGGAGTCCGTGCCTACCCCGTATCGCAAGCAGGGGGGTCTCAAGGGGGCTTGCTATCCATAGAGCTTAAGCGTGATCTTGTGGAAAAGTTATCAGTGTCTACCTTTTTTGATGCTGGGGTAACTCAGCAATATAAAAATACCTATTCGGGCTGGCAGGGTACTGCGCCTAATACCAACAATACCTATTCATTAATGGGCGCAGGCATTGGCGCCAAATGGAGTTACGAAAGCTGCAATTTAGGCGCGATGATAGCTTGGAAGATTGGTCAACAGGCTCTGGTAGGTATTGATGGCACGAGCACTAACCCAAGAGGCTGGGTTACCGCGAGTTGCCAGATGTAAGGCGCGGGTGTTATAAAGATCCTACACAAAATCCCTACATATTAAGCAATGCCTCTAAGCCAGCGGAAGGATTTAGATTGTTAGTGGGTCTCATAAGGTGAAAACGATGGTCAAAAAAGTCAATCTCCCTTCAGAGGAAGTAACCGGACGCAGCATCTTTGTGATTGAAACCATTGCTGAAGGTGTTAGGGTGCAAACTGCGTTTTTAACGGAGGATGGAAAAATACTACAGATACCTGCCGTATTTCCTGACCAAGAATATGCGTTGGCACAAATAGATCAATTGAGAGAGGCGGTAATTCGGCATTTCTCAGAAGCGGCCAAGGTTGGCGCAAAAGTTATTGCTGGAACAGCTCAAGTAGGGCCAAATTCTAGAGATACTATTCAGTAGTAAGGGCCGCAGTTAAATACTCATTGAGTTATTAATGAGTGATCTTACAAAGTTTGCCTTATTTCTTTTTTAATTTTATCAAGTTCATCAATGAGCTTGGTCGATTATATCCATAGCCTAGTCAATAGACTGAGAAGATGCCGCAATGAATCAGTCTTGCCTGTCTTTGCTCATAAAACTACACGCGTAGTGACAAATTAATTATTATTTTAAATATAATAATTATTAATGGTGTTTTACTTAAACTAATCCAATGATTTAGCGATCTATTTAACAGCATTCTTACTGTCTTTTTAAATACATCAAAATTTTATAAAAAAATTGTTAGCAAGACATTATGGCGAACATGAAAACTTACAAGATCAGGATTGTTGCATTGGTAATGATTGCATTAGCCCCAGCATTGGGAATGGCTCAGGGCAGTAAAAATATCTGGGAAGGGGTATATGGACAAGTTGGCCTGATCGGATACGCCGGCCTGATACCGGTGGCCACTAATGGTACTACCACAACACCTATGGGCACTTCGTTTTCTACCTTCTCGACGGCTAATCACTCTAATGGGTTCGCTGCAAATATTGGTGCTGGATATAATTTTGCAATCAATGAACGCTATCTACTTGGAGTCGGTGCAGCCTTCTACCCTGGAAGTTCAAGATCATCATCTACAACCTCAACAAATGCCCTAAGCACTACGAACGATACATATAGTGCCGCCAATGTATTTGGTGTTTTGTAAACCCTTCCTATGTGATTTATCAAGAAAGGTTGGCATATGCAAAAATTGGATACACCGAGGGAACTCTTCGCATAAGTGCATCGGGTAATGCGATGGGAAGCTTTCCTCAGCAGTCCTTGCAAACGAGTGGTACGGCATTTGGATTGGGGTACAAACAGATCCTTTCGGGATCAATTTATGGATTTGCGGAGGCAAACTATGTGCTTAATAATCCAAAATCGTTCTCAGTAACTACGGATAATAATTTGGTGATTAGTTCAGTTGCCAAAGCTTCGGGATATGATGTCTTGCTTGGGATTGGTTATCGTTTTTAACTTTTCTATTCTTCCAGGCTAGCGCCATGCTCTCAATACTCCGACCTTACAGGCGGGGGATGTCCCATGCCAGCAGGTGCACCATGACAGCGCTAGTTCGCTTTATCCGTTTGGATGAATAGTGGTAACCCCGTATTCGTGGGATTGGATGGCTAAGGCAGTGCCATTAAATTAGAGGAAGCATTGTTAATGTGTTCTTTATAGTCTCCGTTCCTTTGTCCCCGCTCTCCTATGCGGGGATTTTTTTATTTAGTCTTGTGAAATTGACGCTGTCTTAAATTCGCATTAAAACGAACAAGTCGCTACGCAATCTCAAGAGCAATGAGAGATTTCATTCATATCTAGAGACTGCTTGCCCTCTCCTTAAGAAACTTTTGAACCTGCTCAATCGTCCAAAACGAAGACCTGCCAATCTTGATTGGTTTTGGAAACTCACCTTTTTGAACCATTAGCCAAAACTTAGACTTTGAAACCGGCATGACTTTCAGTATTTGAGGAATTCTCATTAAGGTTATCTCTGAATTCGAATTACTCATGAGGACCTCCTTGGCGGGAGTGCTTCATATTTTTCCGATAAACCTGCAAAGCCATTTTCGCGGAACTCATCTTCGTGTAACCATATGAACGATATAAGCTATAAAGCCGAATTGCTACCATCAAATTGCCCTCCATCTTGTCATGTTGTGTATGAATATGTGTGCTACTGAAGAGCAATGTAGTCAATGAAATTTTGGTGGTCAATTAAAAGTCAATACCCACTTTGTAAACACAAATTATTTTTTGACTACAAAAAAATATTTATTCATAGAAGTGACACAAGCTATATAAATAAAATGCTACAGACCTATCGGCACATTCTGATAGAACAAGGAGAGTGGTGGACATGTATAGATGAACAAACACTTCAGATAAAGAAAATCATTCTCACGAATTTCTCAAACATGGATTACAGGGAAATGATGAATAAATAAATTAAAGAAAAATTCAGAAAAAACGCGTTTGACGATACGCTTTCCGATTGTTAGATTCATCTCTTGCAAAACATATTGCGCACAAGAAAAAGAACTACACGGAGACAGATTGAGATGAATTACTACGAGCATCACATTGGAGATTACGCAGAAGCGACTGCGCATCTTACATTCATAGAAGATGCAACCTACAGTCGCCTTATCAGAAAGTACTACGCCACAGAAAAACCGCTACCTATCGAAATCAAGTTAGTACAAAGATTGATCAACGCACGATCAAAAGAAGAAAAAAATGCAGCTGTCTCCGTCCTCAATGAATTTTTTACCCTCACTGATGATGGTTGGAGACAAGAGCGCTGTGATCATGAAATTGCCCGCTTCAAAGACAAGCAACTCAAAGCCAGGCGGAGCGCAGAAGGGAGGTGGCAATCATTTCCATCAGACGAGCCTCAGCCAGAAATCACCCCAAATATCGGATGCGTTCGCAATGCGACCGCAATGCGAACGCATTGCTCACCAGACACCAAACACCAGTCACCAGTAACCAATCTCCATACACCAGGCAAACAAAACAATGGGGGCGAAACGGGAAAAAATCCCCAAGATTCAACAAAGCCATCCGATGAAGAAAAACTTTTTCAGGCGCGTATTGAAAAATATAAAAGCTTTGCAGCCATGATCAGCAAGGAGGGCAGAGCAATAGCCGTAGATGACTACCGCATACGAGACATCGTCAATCTCGGGGTAACGGAAGCCGAAGTAGCAGAGGCTATCGCCACAGCAAAGGAAACCCGAATGAAAGTCTCAAACCCAACCCCTATTAATGCTGGCTATGTCTTGGCCATACTCAAGGGCGCACGCAAAAAACTGGAAACCCCCAAAGCAGACGAAGACGCCTGGTGGAAAACCAATGAAGGCATCGACACCAAGGGCAGGGAGCTCGGCATGAGAGCTCAGGGAGCGGAGAACTACGACAGCTTCAAAACCCGAATCTTTGCCGAACTACACAAGCGAAAAGAGCGCACAGAAGCCACGGAGAAACCCAATGCAAACTAATCACGCCATAGCCGGAGTCATTGATCGTCTAGACATGGAAGACTTTCCTATTGGATCAAAGGTGAAGACCCCAAGTGGGCGCGTAGGCACTGTTGTAAAGCATCGTGGAGCCCAAAGCCGGCATGACTTATTCCAAAGAATCATCATTGAGTTTGATGAACCCATTGGAGATTCGGTTGCATTACAACCCCATCTGTTGAAGCTCATCAAAGAGTCAACCCCCATCCCATGATTGAAAACAATCAAAAGAAATCAAAGGGAGGGGCAAGACCAGGAGCGGGCCGTAAAGCTGGCAGCCTAACTAAGCGTACCCGCCAGATTGCTGAGGCTGTTGCTGCTCAGGGGGTTACGCCACTGGAAGTCATGATGAAGGTAATGCACCAGCTATACGAAGAAGCTGGCAATATTCAAGAGGAAGAGCTTGGTGATAAGGTATTAGCAAATGAAGCGCGTATAAAACTTCTGAACATGGCTGCCACTGTAGGAAGGCACGCTGCCCCTTACGTACATCCACGTTTATCTGCCATTGAGCACACCGGTAAGGATGGCGCACCCCTACAAAGCGGGGTCTTGGTAGTACCAAGCGCTATGAGCATAGATGAGTGGGAGCAAGCCGCCCAAGCAAAACACTAGTGAATTAAACAAAACCAATGAAAACCATCTGGGCACCATTGCCCGGTAGCCAGACCTTGTTTCTGACATGCCCTGTATATGAAGTATTGCTTGAAGGTACTAGAGGAGGGGGTAAGACAGATACCTTGCTCATGAGCTATGCCCAGCATGTAGGAAGAGGCTTTGGAGATCATTGGCGAGGCACACTCTTTCGCCTCACCTATCCGCAGTTGGCGGACGTTGTTGCGAAGAGTAAGCTCTGGTTCTATCAAATCTTCCCAGGTGCCAAGTTCAATGAATCAGATTACGTCTGGAAGTGGCCAACAGGAGAGATGCTTTACTTTCGTTATGGCGCTAATGAGCGAGACTACTGGAATTATCACGGACACGAGTATCCATTTTTAGCATTCGAAGAACTCACTAATTGGCGCAATCTCTCTTTCTACGAAGCAATGCTCTCAACCTGCAGATCCTCTTACCCAGGAATGCCGCGTATGGTGAGGGCTACTTGCAATCCATTTGGAGTAGGTCACGCATCCGTGAAGGAAAGATTTCAGATTGGAGCTATTCCTGCTGGACAGATCATTAGACAGGAGGGCGCATTACCTAGGGTGAGAATTCATTCAACGATTTATGAGAACACCCATCTACTCAGAAACGATCCCAACTACCTCATAAGTCTGCAGTCGCTAAGCGACCCAAATAGGCGCAGAGCCTGGTTAGAAGGAGATTGGGATATCCACGTGGGGAGTTTCTTGGAAGGTGTATGGCAACCCTCTAAACACGTTGTAGAGCCCTTTGCTATTCCACCGACATGGAAGGTATGGCGCTCGATGGATTGGGGGTATGCCAGGCCTTATGCCGTGTATTGGTTTGCTCTATCTAATGATGGAGTCTATTACCTATGGAGGGAGCTCTATGGATATGGTGGTAAAGAAAACACGGGCACTAGAGAAGATGCAACAGTAGTCGCGGACAAGATTAAAAAGATCGAGATTCATGATCAACGCCTTGGTTATGAATACCGCATGAACCTGGCTGACCCATCCATTTTTTCAAAGATTGGAGCGGAGCGATCCATCGGTCAGATCTTCAGGGATAAAGGGGTTAAATGGACTGAGGCCTACAACGCCCCCAGAAGCAGGATAAATGGAGCCCAAGAAATTATCCGGCTACTAGCTGAAGATAGACTCAAGATCTTCTCAACTTGTAAGCATTGGTTAAGAACCATCCCCCAACTGCCACCAGACTCATTGAATCCGGAAGATGTGGATACAGATGCCGAGGATCATGCCTGGGATGCTACGAGGTATGGGGTGATGAGGGCGAGAAGAGTTGCCGATACTGTTGTTTGATAAACGAAAAGTTTGCTTTACATCTCATTTCTGCCGTTCAGTTAAGTTTTTTTGTGGCGCCTGATCGGCGGAGAACGTCAAATATGAGATGGTGGAGAATTTTTAACTTAAAGTTTGCAAATCTAAGTCTAGATCTAAATTGATTAAGGAAATAACAGTTTTTTTAGCCAAGTCTTAAAAATTATCAATAATTTTGAAATAGCTCAGTTGGTTGGATCAGAAACCTTTTTTGAAATCAATTTTCATAAGTTCTATGAAGAATTTTCTAAAGAGGCTCAAACCAATGAGAATTTCAATCAAATTTTTTGCGTGCTATGTGATTCATTAAGTTCGTCATAGCGAGCAATAGCCCGACTGGTTAGGGAAACATTTATAAATCGGCCGTCTATTTTATGGGTTTTGATTAATAATAATTTCTTAGCTACAAGACTCTTGAAAGCTTTATGAAGGGTTGCTTGAGAGGTTATGTTGGCTTATGAAATTACGGTACTAACAAAGCATTCTTTAAAAGAAAAATGTTCCTTAGCAATTAAATCTAGAAGCTCAATCTCATAATTTTGAAAATTGAATTTAAGGCCCGCTCCTTTTTTGTGATGCAAAAATGAAAGGTACTTTATCGCATTCATTTGCTCTATCAAATAACTATTGCTGAGATGGGTAAATTTACCCACTTTTACCGTTGTGCACTTAATGAGTATTGTTGATGCTAGTTATTTTTCATTACCCCATTTCATTCAATATATGAGGTCATAGGTAGGGAATGATCTATGCGGTAATCCCCCCTTATTTAACCGAGCTCAGAAGTAGAGTTAATTAAGCAACTATGGCCAGTCGCTGTTTCGGGGTGATGCCGCCCAATGCCATGTTTGGACGTTGATGGTTATATTTATACATCCATTGTGTTGCGAACTCTTGAACTTCGTTAATGCTTTCCCAATAATGCTGAGATAACCACTCATACCTTACAGTGCGATTAAAGCGTTCCACATAAGCATTTTGCTGTGGTTTGCCTGGCTGGATATGTTGGATGTGGATTTGATGCTTTGCTGCCCATTCCATAAGTCTGCCACTGATGAGTTCCGGCCCGTTGTCCGCTCGAATCACACTAGGCTTGCCACGCCAAGCAATGATTTGGTCTAAGCTGCGAACTACTCGCTCTGCCGGCAAAGAGAAGTCCACCTCAATGCCTAAGGCCTCACGATTAAAGTCATCAATCACATTGAACAGTCGGATGGATCTACCATCTTCTAACTGGTCGTGCATAAAATCCATTGACCACACTTGATTGATGCTTAGCGGCACTACCAAGGCATCGGGTTTATCTCTTACCAAACGCTTGCGGGGTTTGATGCGTAAGTTGAGCTCAAGAGCCTTGTAAATACGGTAAATGCGTTTGTGATTCCATTTGAAGTTCTTCACATTACGTAGGTATAAATAGCAAAGACCAAAGCCCCAGTTACGGTTGTTATCCGTTAAGCGGATGAGCCAGTTAGCAATCAGCTCGTTCTGCGCATTGTTCTTCGCTTCGTAGCGGTAGCAAGACTCGCTGACCCTAAAAGCTTGGCAGGCCAGCCGGATGGGGATAGCTTTATCTCTAACTGCCTGCTGGGCCATCTCACGCCTGTGGGATGGCCTCACCACTTTTTTGCGAGGGCTTCAGTGACGATCTCCGCTTTGAGTTTTTCTTCGATGTACATCTTCTTGAGGCGCGCATTTTCAGCTTCAAGCTCTTTCATGCGAACCATCATGGAGGCATCCATGCCGCCGTATTTGGCACGCCACTTATAAAAGGTTTGGGTGCTAATAACCAGTTCCCTGCAGACTTCTGGAACGGTTAAGCCAGCCTCTACCCGTTTTAGGGCATCCATGATCTGGCTGTCAGTAAATTTAGAACGCTTCATGTAGAACTCCTCATATACGAGAAAATTCTACTTCTGATTACTTTGGTTCTAGGGGGCGATTACCATGCCAAAAGAGGTTTAGTAGGCAATAAGTCTATCAATGCCTATAGAGATAATTGCTCTATTTCACGCAGCCTTAATTAGACTATCCAACCATAAGGCATCCTCAGTGATGCTTAAAAGCTCGTGATTTCATCCCATATATATGGGATGAAATCCCCAAAGCATTTATCCATAATGTCTTTGATAGTTTAATACCTATTCAAAATTCATGAGTCCGCAGAGTTAATTCCCCCATCTTCCACTATATTTACAATGCTGCCCTCTCATGCACAGCTCAATCCCAAAAAATTTTGCAAGACAAAGATTGCTACGCTAGTACTAACGCTTTCTGGACTTTACTGTTTTTCTAACCAAGCATTTGCACAGGCTTGTAGCTCAGTATCTAGCGGAGCAAACTCAACAATTAGTAGCAGTTGTGAGGATCTTGCCGTAAGCAGTGCAGGCGTTGTTACTATAAATACAGGGGTATTCGTTGATAGTAACGTTGCTAATGCTACAGGCGTAGACGGCATCATTGGACTGGGTAATTCAGGAACGACCACATCCATAGTAAATAGGGGCAACATATACGGCGCAGACGGTGGAGTAGTCATCGAAGGCAATCTTGGCACCCTGACAAACTCTGGGACTATTGGGAGAAATGCCGCTGGAGATCGCAGCTACTATAGCGCCCTTTCAGCTGGATATAACAATCCCGGTTCTATCGGGGCGCTAAATAATTTAGCAACTGGTCTGATTACAGGCCAAGGCACTGGAGTTGCAACTTGGGCTGATGGAAGCAGCATTGGAACACTCAACAACTACGGAGAAATCTCAAGCCTGATTCGAACGCCTGCCCCTAGTAATGTATCTTCTATGAATGTTGGTATAGGCTTGTACAACCTTAATTACATCACTACTCTAAATAATTTTTCAGGTGGAGTGATCAGTGGCGAGATTGGTATCGCATTAGAGGACAACATTTCCGCAAGAATTGACGCTCTGAATAATGCTGGAGTTATCAGAGGCTCTGTTTACGGCATCTATGTAGGAGATTCTGGCACGCCAAGCGCACTAGACACTATTACAACACTGACCAATCAAGGGGCGATCACTGGCGATAATTATGGTATTTATAACAATAATGGCGTAATTACCACTTTAAATAATGCTCAGGGCGGCAATGGAGCATCAGCAACTAGCACTGCACTCACCTACTCTGGGAATCTGCCGGTAAATTACAACATCATTATCAATAGCCGCACTCATTATGGTCAGCTTGCCGTAACTAGTGGCACAGGCACCACTACCTTTGGCATCTACTCTGGCGGCGTTGCCGGTTTAGCAGCATCAACTTTGAATAAAGGCACTTACTCTAGCGTTCTATCTGGGGTCACCTCTAGCAACCTTACTGGCACAACCTCAGGTAACTACAACGGCTTTACTTGGAGCCTAATCAATTCTTCTGGAAGTATCTGGGATCTGATTGTTACTGGCGCATCAACTGCCGATACTCAGCAATCTCTTCTTAACACAGTGTCCGCATTGCAAAATACCTTCACACTACAAAACACTGTTCTCGCCAATAGCTTCTCGTATGACTGTAATGTCTTTGGCGCTAATAATGTTTGTGTTTCTGCTGGTGGTCGCAATACAGCGGTATCAGCGGCAAATGGCTTAAACAACACCAGCGCATTATTAATTGCAGCTTATCGTGTAATGCCATCACTTCGTGTTGGTGCTTACGCAGATCAAAACTTGTCGGTTAACAATGCGGGTTCCATTGTAAATCTTGGTAACAACACACCACTCATTGGATTGTTCGGAGCTTGGAATGAGTGCCAAGATGGAACGGGTACGGAAGTCAAAGTCTCAATGGCTTACGGACAAAAGAATGCAACAGTGACTCGCTCTTTAGTGGGCACCAGTGAAGCGGGTTCAGGATCTTCACAGCTGAATAGTCAAGGGGTACAAGTAACAGCCAAGTATGGATTTGGCTTTACTCCTGATGTCGTCGTATCCCCATACGTTGGTATGCGTTACACACAAAACAATATGGGCAGCTATACCGAAGGCGCATCTTCAACAGTCACAGCACCACTCACTTACTCAGCACTTAATACAAATGCCACTACAGCACTAGCTGGTGTTGGCGCTCAATATAAGTTCATCCCACGAGCAACAGTGTTTGCTGGTGCTGGTCTAGAAACTGATACCAATACCAGTAATGGCGCTTACTCTGCTACTGGTATTGCTGGCCTAACTCCAATTAACTTCAATGCCAATCCAGTCAAGACTAGGCCAACGGCAACTGTTGGCGCTTACTATGATGTTGAGAAGAACCAACGTCTTGGAATCACCGGCATCTATAGACAAGAGCCATATCAAGCAGTCCAAACAACTACTGTGATGGCAACCTACACTGTGGGTTTGTAGGAGGTTGAACGACTGCGTTGGGTCGTTAGCTACCTGTTAGATTTTGGCATGAGGATGTCTGCTCTTCATCCTATAGCTGACCTACTAATATTTATCCTAAATAAATTCACGAGCTAAGAGCGAGCCATCTATAAATAGGATGTGCCTCAAGACTCAAAAGCCCTTCAACAAAAATGGACTGCCCGCATCACACATGCGCGCGCTCACTGGGCAACATTCCATAAACGCGTAAGACACAGCCGCAATACCGTAGCTGGCTTTAATTGGAATGCTGACCCCACTGGCAAAGACTTCTATAGCCTAAGAGCAAATCTCATTCACGGCACCATCTCTGCAGTTCTTCCCAATGTCTACGCTCGCAACCCTGAAATATCTACTACACCCACCCACTCGGGCGCGGATATCAAGCTCTTCTGTAAAACGCTAGAGAAAGTCACCAATAGAGCGCTAGAACATGCACAGCTCAAGAATCGAGCCAAGTCCACCGTAAGGGCAGCGCTGACCTGCAGCTTCGGAATTCTGAAAGTGATGTACCAAAGAGACCCAAGTAAGGATTCATATATCCAGGGTCGCATCAACGATGCCCAAGAAAACCTTCTAGCTATAGAGGAGCTAGCGCGAGACCTCCAGGAGAATGACCAACGTCATCATCATGATGCCAAGAGGGCAGAGCTAGAGGAGCTCATCAAGTCGCTTCAGGAACAATCAGAAGTGCAATCTGCTGAAGGCTTAGTAATCGATAGAGTCCTTACAGAAAACCTCCTCATCGATCCATCTATCTGCGAGTTCTGGGACTACACCGATGCTGATTGGATCTGCCAAATCATCCCGATGAAGCGTGGTCAGGCAGAAGCACTCTACAAAAAGAATTTAGCTAACGCCAAGATCTACCAACCAGGCCAAGGCGAACCATCTCATAAGAAAGCCAAACGCCTAGCCTCTGTGCAAATGAAAGCTGGTTCAGGCCTAGTGACTGATGATCAGCAAATTGCAGTGCTAGAAATCTGGGACAGGGCTACCCAGCGTGTTTACACAATGGTGGAGGGCGCAACGGAATGGCTGCGTGAACCTTATTCACCACCAAGGGCAGGAGAGCGCTGGTATCCATTCTTCTTATTGCCTTACCAAGTGGTCGATGGTCAATTCGTAGGCCCAAGCCTAGTGGATCTAACCGAGCGTTTGCAAGACGAGCATAACGAAGCCAGGGATCGATTCAATCAACATCGAGATCTCTGCATACCAGGATGGGTAGCCTCTGCTGATATCAATGAAAAGACCATCAAAAAGCACTCGGATTCAAGATTTGGTGAGATCACGATTGTCGATACCGAAGGCAAGCCTCTAAACCAAGTCATTATTCCTAGGGGTCACCCCAAGATCGACCCCATCGTCTATGACACCAGTGCAGTACGTTATGACTGGGAGCAGGTCACAGGCCTTCAAGATGCTGCGCGCTCTACGGTAGTTAGGCCTAAGACAGCCACCGAAGCCAACATTTTGCAAAGAGCCTTATCGGGACGTGTATTTGAATTCAAAGACCAGATAGAAGATTGGTTGCAAGAGATCGCCCAATACAGCGCCCAGGTACTTTTACAAGAACTGACCAAAGAGCAGGTAGAGCGCTACATGGGG
This sequence comes from Polynucleobacter sp. Fuers-14, assembly GCF_018882045.1. Taxonomy (NCBI): domain Bacteria; kingdom Pseudomonadati; phylum Pseudomonadota; class Betaproteobacteria; order Burkholderiales; family Burkholderiaceae; genus Polynucleobacter; species Polynucleobacter sp. Fuers-14. Next base: position 15,793 of record NZ_JACVPG010000013.1, read on the forward strand.
CCACCAAGCAATAAGACCACCATGATCAATGGCGAACTAGTCATGACCATGGAGAAAACCTATGACTGGCCAGAGCTCACCAAAGACCGAATCTTTGACATGGTCGATCTACGCATCAGAGCAGGCACCACTGGAGCACCTGATGGCATAGAGGATAAAGAGAGTTGGCTCAAGGTTCTCCCCATGATTACGAATCTATCAATCCAAATGCAAAACCTGCAAGCCAGAGGAATGGATTACGAACATATCCGTAATCTCCTACAAGAGACCCTCTTGCGATATGACGATCGTATCGATTCAAATCTATTTATACCGAGTGTAAAAAAGCAAGCGGAGGGATGGGTGCGTGATGACGACCCAAACTTAGAAATGAATTGGTTTTCTGAACGAAAGCAAAAGTCAGGCGCTGAAATGAATTACGGCAGCAACTTATTAAAAGAGGAGACAGGCAATGACGCAAGTAGCAAATGAAGTGGAAGGCTTTAAGTCGGAGGTTCTAACCAAGGGCGGCTCAATTCAGAGGGTGCAAGACCGAGAGGCCAAGAAAGAGCGAGAGCGCCTAGAAAAAGAAGCCTATGAGAAGCACGCCGCCGAGAGCGCCGCTAGGCGTAATAAGGCAAGGGAAGAGCGTGCGCTTGAATTGATAGCGCAAGCAAAGGGTAGGCAGGTAGAAGCTCAATTGGATAAGGAGCGTAGCGCACAGATACAAAAAATACAAAAGGCGGAACGTAAGAGTCAGAGTCGGAGCCAAGCAGCCAACTTACTAGATGATCTAAGTAAGACCCCTAATGCATCTCTTGCCAAGTTATCTGAGGATATTGATGAGGGTGAAGTATTAGAAGAGGAGTCAGAAGCTTTAGGGCCCGAGTCTATCTTTACACCCGTTAAAGGCGAAGTGCATGTGCCAGCCTTTATGTCCGCTTCAGCAGATAAGGCGGCACCACAAGCCCATGACCTAGGTGAATTATTGCCTGCACCAGTGGCTATTACTGTCGATACACCTCCAAAAGTCCAGACTCAAGGTGAAACAGCTAAAGATCTAATCAAGCGGGTATTGAACCCCGGGCCCACAGATCCTAATCCCGATGCCGGGCCCAGTGTTAATGCAGAAGTCTCTGGTGGCATCAAATCAAAGCGAGGGTGTGAGCGTATTCAGAAAATGATTAACGAAAAACGTGATCTAGAAAAGCAGGTTGTTGATTTGCAATCTATGGTGGCCACTCTTCAGGATGCAGTTCGCAAATACGAGATAGAGGGCAAGCTTGTCGGCAATGTGATGACTCTCGCAGATTCAAAGAAAAAACCTTCTGAATTGGTCACAGAAGCAAAGCTGCAAATGCTCAAGTTTTTGAATACTCGTTCAGATGAAATCGATCATATTGATAAGGCGATTTGCTTTAACAAATACATGTCAGATCCGTTTTACATGCAAGTCTTTGTACAGAACAATCAGCCTGAGCAGTGGCAAACTATGATTGAGTCTATCTATGAGGCGATTGGAAGGTCAGAACCCAGTTTTGCGGGTATCAAACCCATAAAAATCCAAAGTCCTCAACCTATTCGGGCGCGAACTTCAGCATTAGGAGCGCCGTTGACTAGCGCATGTAATCCAATAGATCGAATTGCGCAACATTTAGGCAATATGGGAATTTAAACAAGCTTTTAACTAATAGCCCCCAGAAAGGGGGTATTAGCTTATTAAATGAGCGGTGCCAGGATGGTCTGTAATCCACGCAGCTATATGCAATTTACTTATATCAAAACCTAGAATTTAATCTATTTTTTTATTGAAATCCAGTTACCTAGCAAGCTCTTCTCATATAGTGCTATCAGGTGTACTCAGAAGATGGGGGAGGCGATTTATGCGGGCTATGTATTGGAGCTTCATTAATTCGATCTGATTGAGTATTGCAAAAAGTTACGATCTTAATCATCTTTAGGCAATTTATGCGGTCATGATGACGTTTCACTAAGGCTGTATTTATTCCTGTCAGTGAGTTAAGACCTCAAGTCGATCAACCGAGCTTCTTAAGGCAGTGCAGCAGCCAGGCATTAAGGCCACCTAATCGAGAACATCAATTCATCATTTTGGCTCAATATCAAATCTACGCCTACGGCATGCAAGTCAATTAGGCAGCCAGTGTCGTTATAAGCAAAGGCTACCTCCCCTCCATTACGAAATCTAATTAAGTGAGATCGTGAGTTAAGGATGGTATTTACACTATGAAACTCAACATCAATGATATTTTTTACCCCAACAGATTTGATATTTTTAAAATCAATACGTAGATGATTCTGGTCTACACGCTTAATGCTTGTTCCAGATTGGGTAATTTGAATTATTTGCTCGTTCTGATTAGACATTGAATTCTCGATAATTACGAACAAGTAGCTAATCTTCACCGCATGCTGCTTATATTGGAATCCCTTAAACGCGGGAGATCGAAGATGGCTGGAGAATGTCTAATTCATTGCACATGCCTTTCTATACTCGGTAGACGGCCCTACAGAACTAGCAATTGTTCACGATCTCTGTTTGGCATACAGATCAAAGGAGGGGGGTACTTTTTTGTTCTACCCAAGCCTGACCCATGACTCTAATCCACTAGCCTAGAAAAAATTTGACTTGCATCCTCAACCTGACCGAGGGAGTGGGCGCTAATACAGTGATGTGGAGAGGGCTTAATTCGTTGGCAAAGTTGTAATCTTGTCTTTGCGGCTACTGGCGGTACTTGAACTTTGTATTATTTGATAAATAAAAAACTAGATTGCGGTTGATGTTATCCAGAGCTGCCTCATTAGGAGTGCTACGGTATCGTGGATAGATATCTAAAGCAATACCGCTTACTTTTTTCTGGTCAATGCGTGCATCTAATTCTCAGAATTATTTTAAATTATTCATGCTCTAGAGATGGTCAATCTAATATGAACGCTATATAAAATTGCACGCCCCTATGTATTAAATTGGATTATTTCACTTTAATGTTGGGACAATTCCTTTATTTGCTTACTATTTTTTGATAGCGAGGGTTTGGTCTTCCACAGGCAGGCGCTCCCATTTTTTGATGTCTCTGGAAATTCCGAACATACAGTCATTAGCCACGGAGATTACTGCAGCAGCAATCGAGTTGTGGGCCCCCAATAATGTATTGCCATATAAGACATAAAACCGCATATCGTCAGACAGTGCAATATAGATTGGTTCTAACGCAGTTGCATGTTTTAAAAGCTTAATCACCTGTAGGTGCTCTTATGAATATAAAGCGCTACCGTAATAGAAGTCCTTGTAACTTGCCATCCCATAAATTGGGGGCAATTAAAAAGACCCCCCTACTTTTTCGACACTGGGCCTAATTGGCTTGAAGTCTGATTGGGTTGAATGTTCTATTGCCCGATCATCCTATCAAATGCGCCCATGCTCGTATTGCTAAGATTGATCAGGCTCAAAGCGCCCCTGACGATTTCGCCACAAGAACGGTTCTGGCGCGCGAATTGGCTTGCAATAGATTCCCCGAAAAGTTTACTTTACGAGTTGCCTTAAAAATACCCGATAACCTTTATAAAATATGAGTATCGGGTTTATCTATGAGGGGTAGGCGGGGCAATCACTGCGCCTTATTGACTAAAAATTTTCTTATTAGGGAATCGTTTACTCATAAAGCAAACAAATTCAATGTCTTTAAAGTGGATTTAGAAAGATGGACTTACTGCTCACGCCGGCCAGCCTTTGGATAAAGTCTTGATTAATTCAGGGCTACAAATATCGTCAATGTGCCTAAAGGCCCGGGAGATTTCTTTCATTTGTTCTGCAGGAATTCCGAGGTTTTCGAAGTGTGTTTTCCACTGCCTAGTTACTCGCCACACGCGATCGATAATGGAGCTTGCTTGCTGTGCGGATAAACCGAAGCGTTCTTTAGCCCCATAGGCATTGTCTAGGGTTGCTAGCTTGCCTTGAGGTCCAATGCCTAGATGTTGATAGCGCTCACTTGCAATGACTGCATGTGGCATTACATCATAGAGTGGGCTTAGGCTCCAGCCTTTAAGCTCCTGATTCCATAAGAAGGCATGATTGCGTAGATGATCATCATCGTTACTGACAAAAAGGTTAAAGATCATGCGTGCATATAGTTCTTCAACATCCGATTTGACTGTTTGAACCAGGCAATATCTGCGTATGGCATCTGCAATATCCATATAGCTTTTTGTATTGGACTCTGATTCATGGCAAGCAACAAGGGTGAGGGCGCTAACCACATGATGACGAATCTCTACTGGTCGGGCTGAAGCGGTCCAAGAGCGATCAAAACGTTTGACCATTAACACCTTTTTCTTGCCAACTTGCTCTAATTGAGTTTGCGTTACATTGAGGCCAGCTAATTCTGCAAGTTTTAGGGTGGCGTATTCAATGCTTGGCACATCTAAACTGCCATCATTGTTGCCTGGGAATTTGGCCATCCATAAAATGTTGTCATCATCACGTACGCTTGCCTTTGGGCGCATACCCCCTAGGCCACTACCCACAATCAAAATTCTCGATAACGCTTCTGATACTGGTAAGCCAGCCTCAATCTTTTGTGCACCTTCCAGTACGTAAGATAGATTGTGAATACTTTCATGAGCAGGGTGCTCTTCTTGATCTAAGGAGGCTCGAACATCCAATGCCCCAATGCGATCACTACCAGCTTCAAGTAGGTAGGCTGATTCTGGCAGGCTATTAGCTGGAACCTTAAGTCTTGCTTCAATGACTCTTCTTCCCCATGAATCAGGTGCAGCATCACGAATTCCGCCAAAAGCTTCTAGGCCATTTGGTGGAACGAGGCGCCTGCCTTTGATCTCGCTTTTATTCTTAAGACTAAGGGCAATAGGATCAATTTCCTGTGCATTGCCCCTATCTAGGTAGCGCAGGCCATAAGCAAATGAAGATGCAATAAGTCTTGAGCCTTCTTCATCTGCTTGCAGTTGTCCTGCTGGCACAAATTCACCATCAAGATTGGCAAAAACAAACAGCTCTTTAGTCGTGTTTGCCATCAGAAATCAAGCGCTTTCAATTCAGCTGCACTTAAGTCACGAACGCGTTGTGGGCGCGAGCGACGCTCTAGGGCAGCGATCGCAGGATCATTGCCGCTTAAGAGTTGCAATAAGGTCATGCCTGGAGCGATTGCATCTAAGTAACGCAGGAGCGCGCCAATGGCAACGCCAGGATCACCCTTTTCAATGCGTTGGGCAGTTGCACGAGCAAGGCCAGCTCGAACCGCAGCCTCACCTTGGCGAACATGACGTGCAAGGCGTAAGGACACTAGGCATTGCGCTATTTCAGCGGATTGGCCAAGTTGCTTTGATGCTAGAGATAGCTGTTGATCTACGCGCATAGTTGCCTCATGCTGTTCATTAAGTACAGGGCACCAATATACCTGTTTAGACCTGATTGGTCAATAAAAATGACTCATAAATAAGTCATTAATGCACTTAAGGACCTATTTATGAGTCATTTATTGATTTTTAATGGGTGGAGTACAGGCGGTCTATTTCCGTCAAGGGCGCCCCAAAGGGGTGGCTTGCGAACCCTTGATAGCCACAGGCAAAGAAACGCTTATTTATGCCCAAGGTGGCGCGATCAGATATCTCGAAGTTTATGAACCTCAGTTTCAGTCTTATGTACCTACGGGGCTTAGCCTCTTAGCGAGAAAGATTAGGTAGGGCTAACTTAAGAGTTTGATAGAACCCAGAGAACGCATCTTCAAATGAGGGTGCGTTCTTGTCATAGACCATCACCCTAATGAATTGATCATAGGTATCTTTAGTCTTTGCATCAGACTTAGCGTACTCCATCGCTTTACGAATTTCACCAAGCAGGTCGGTTACAAAGGCGCTATGTTGACTTGCAAAGTCTTCCGCATCCTTTTGAATGACTTGATTTACTAGGTTTGATAGATTGCCTTGTTGATCTTTTAGGATGGATGGATTCTTTTGGATGATCTGATAAACGTCATAGAGGTGACGTACCAATGCGGTATCAAGCCTCTCATTATTTTTTGCCATCGATAGAGCTAAGCGTCTTGGGAAGGTAATGAGCTTTTCCGCTAATGCTTCGCTTAAATCTACACATGGCACCCTAAAGCTAGGACCAGTATCCATACCTGCCAATGAATCAAACAAGAGGGTGATTGCTTTATCTTGTTTGGGCGCGCGCAATGGGCTATAGCTCACTTCCAGCTTGAGGTTCGCGCGCATCCCAGAGCTTACTTCAAAGTGGGTGGAATACTGGATATCAAACTCAATAAAGTTATTGTTATCTTGAGCATCCCTTGAGATGAACTCTGACTTAAAGCCGGCGCCATTGAGCGCTAGCTCAAGATCATCCTTGAGCTTACTCATGCTAGAGCGAATTTTGCTCTTAGTAAGCGCCCCCGAAGCCTTTGGTGACGCCTTGATATCGACATCTTCAGAGACTCGCTCTAACAGCCCGTAGGCCTTAGATAAGCAAGTACCCCCGCAGAAGACTAAATCAAAGTCTGGGTTATTGATGTTGGCAATAGCGGCCAAGGCATCGGTAACCATAAAATCTTTTTCAAGGGCGAATTCAGAAATACCAAACTCTAACTCATTGATGACATCTAAAACTTGGAGTCTTTGGGTGTCGTTAATTCTTTTCATAGACTAGGCTACGACTGCCTACTGAGAGCTTGCGACATACCCTAGCGTTGCCAATATTGAGAACGGGAAGCATGGGCACCTGAGTGCTATCACCTTGAATCAGGGCGCGCATATCTTTGCCTACATCAGCTTTGATACCCAGTTTTTTCATGGTCTCAAGGCCGATGTTGATCAGGCTTTCATCTGCCACTGGTTTGCCAGAGATGGAAGAGGGGCGCGCCTTTACATACGTGCCATACCCAAGGCGCATTAGTTTGCCTTCATCCGATAACTCTTTCACTACACGGCATACCTGGCGGTAAGTGCCAAATCGATTGAAGTCATCACGCAAGAAGACCTTGCCTTTTGAATTACGTAGGCTAGCCAAAATGCGGTCTTTGGTTGTTGCTTTAGCCATCTTGGCCTCCTTTCCTGATTAAGCCTTAATTATATACAAAAATATGACATTGATGTCCTATTTTTGTATAAGTAGATGCTGACTTAAATCCATGTAAAACATGAGCTTTAAGCTATTTTATTGGGTAAAAATACCATTAGGTATCCATGGTTAATAAACGAGGAGGCATTCCGTCAAGGGCGCCCCAAAGGGGTGGCTTGCGCACCCTTGACGGCCACTGCCAAAGAAACGCTTATTTATGCCCAAGGTGGCGCAATGACACATTGGGCATAAAGACCAGTGCGGCTTAGTGATTGCCTACTGGTGATATCGGTATTCCTGGGTCTTTCCGCCATATCCATATGAGGCAGCCCTGACATCCTGCACGTAGATGTAACTTTCTTCATGCAAGTTTCCTAAGATGCCAGCAAAGCCCTCAAAAGCCTCTTTAATGTATCTAGCCTTCTCATCCTTGGTATTGGTTTCATCGGTGATCTTGATATCAAAGTAAAAGCTATTCATGTTTTGATCGCTCAATAACTTCCCGCCAACCATCCAGCATTCAGGATCTACATATTCAATCGCAATTGCAGTTACTTCCTTCTTCTTACCTAGAATCCGATGAGTTAGGTCTAAGAGTAGTTCATGTATTGCTTTGGTGGTGGCAGCATTCTTTTGGCCGCTGACCTTTACGTTCAAGATGGGCATATTTATCTCCTTGGTTAATTGAAAGTAATTAGCTATGCAACTATTACTTAAATAAAAAAACTCACAAATCAATGCTTACTTCAGGGCTGATGCAATAGTCCTCATTTGGGTTACAACGGATTCAAACTCATTACTACCCAATAACTTCTTCATGCGCTTGGTAACAGCAGCACTAGCAGCATTTAGGTCAACCTTGATCTTTGTAGCGCTAGGGGTGGGATGAATCTCTTGCTCCCGACCATCCTTTGCGGATGAAGCCCGTTTGATAAAACCTAGCCGCTCTAAGCCATCTAACCCTCTAGTAGCAGTAGGGCGACTGATGTTCATTTCTAAGGCTAGTTCACTTTGTAACAGGGGTGCCTTATCTAAAACTACCCTAAGCATAAATGCTTGGGACGGGGTGAGGCCAAAGGGTTTAAATGCACTGGTCCATTCCCGCTCTAGCTGGCGAGCTAAGCTGGTGGTATTGAAATAGAGGCATTGTTCAAACATGGGGTTAGTGTAATCCATATTGATTAGCTATGCAACTATATTGTAAATATCAACAAAAACCCCACAAATATCCCAAACCTATATCTACCACCCCAATAATTGATCTCAGTGCTTCACGCCATCGCGTAAAAGCTAGAGTCGCGACTAGCAGCGTAGCAATGGATGGGTTCACGCTCCATCACTAGGTATTGAAGCCAACTAATTTAATAAATAACTATTGATGGGGTGGCATATGCCAATTTCAAACACGGACTTGCAAGAGTTAGCTAAGGTTTCCTTAGATGAGTACCTGCGCAATCTACCAGTTGATCAAATCGCTGTAGAGAGACCTTTCCTTAAAAAACTCATGGAAGGACGGAAAAGCCTATTGGGTGCAAAACAGAACGTAGTCGAGAACATCCGTAAAGAGCACGGCAGTAACTTTAGCTGGGCCTTTGGCGAGGAGACGGTTAAGTTCAATAAACGCAACACCACTGAGCAAGCCTCATTTCCTTGGCGTAGAGCGGTTGATGGCCTCTATATCGACTATGACCGATTATTTAGTAACGGCATCAAAGTACGTGAGGGTGGGGCGCGTGGTTTCCAATTGGAATATAACGAGCGCGTACAACTGATCAACCTCTTGGATGAGCAGTTAGAGGTCCTGCGAGAAGGCTTTCTCAATAAGCTGGACTTGGAGCTGCACCGCGACGGCTCGCACGGCGCAGATGCAGTAGTCGGCCTAGACAGCCTAGTAAGCCTAGCACCGGATGCTGGAACAGTTGGAGGCATTGATCGAGCCAAAGCAAGCTACTGGCGTAACTACGCTGTCAAAGACATTGCCTCTACAGCGCCAGGAAATTTAGTGGGCGAGATGGAGACTGCATGGCGTCAATGCATTAAACATGGCGGTAGCCCTGATTTCATTATTGCCGGTGGCAAGTTCATTGATACCTATCGCAAACAGGTTACGGTGACTCATATCGCTGGATCAGGCGAGACCAAGTACATCGATGCCGGTGTAGGTGCTGGCGTAAATACAGGTCTAGCGTTTAAAGGCGTAGAGATCATCTGGGATCCACAGTTTGATGAACTTGATGCTATGGCCAATCGGACAGTTGAATGGAGTAAGCGCTGTTACTTCCTCAACACCCGCTTTATGAAGCTGCGTGACGACGATTTAGATATCGTTGCCCCCATCCGCCCGCATGACACGCTCGCTATGTATGCCATGGTGAACCTGCGTTGCGCTTTATCCATCTCACGAGCTAATGCCCATGCGGTATTGGCGATTCAATAAGGAGGACGAAATGAATAACAGCATGAACCATAAAGAACTCATTCATAGTGACTTCCAAATTAAAGAGGTGGAAGCGGTAGTGCGCAGGGATGCGTTCACAACCATTCATGTGTATGTACCGCCCTATGAAACTAACATCCTTCGAAATCTGTTTGGGCGAGAGAACGTCACGGTGTTCGAGCGCCCATCAAAGACCACTATTACTCCAGGGCAGGAGTACGACCGTCTATGTGCTAAGTATGGCCATGAGGTCGTAGCTAAAGTCTTTGGTGAGGATGATGGTGATCGCCTAATGGAAATAGTAGAGGGGCTAATGGCTGAAGGAAAACTCTCGGTTCAAGAGCAAACATTAGAAAATGCTCATGAGCTAGATTCAACACAAGAAAGCAAAGGAGCCAAGAAACGCTAGCAGTAGGGAAGATCACCGCTAGCGGCCGGTGTTTGGGTGCGGCTGTGGGTGTTGAAGTAACTATGGTGTGTGGGCGCGCGTAACTGCGCCCCACTGCCAACACAAATAAAAGCCTAGGCGGTAGTGGGGCGGTGGACTTCCTTATTCCAAGCATCAAGAAAAGAACTAATGACATGCTTCCAATCATCACATCTCTAGTACAAACCTTGGCCGTCAATGGCCTTGGTCTGCTTGCGGGCGCGGTTCAAGCTAAAGGCAAGGAATTTATTGAGAGCAAGATTGGGGCGCGCATTCCCGACAATCCCAGTCGGGAAGATCTTATTAAGCTTAAGCAGCTAGAAATCGAGCAAGAGCAACTCTTATTGCAATACACCCTGAAACAAAAAGAACTCGAGATTGAAGAATCCAAACTTCTGGCGGAGATGCATCGAGCCTCACAAGATAATGCCACTAATCGTTGGCAATCAGATATGGGTAGCGATTCAAGGCTATCCAAGAATATTCGCCCTGGCACGCTGGTCTACATCCTCACGGCCTATCTGTTATTTGCATTGCTCTCAGCCATGGGTATAGATATCAATGAAGCTTATGTAAAGCTCCTAGGTGAATGGGGTCAGCTAGTCATGTTGGCTTACTTTGGCGGTAGATCTGTGGAGAAGATCTTCGAGATGCGTATGCATTGTTCAAGTAAAAAAGAAGATCAATGACTAGCCTAGTAAAGGAGCAAGCTGCATTCTTGATCGACGTCAGTAGACTGATTCAGTTTGCTACTGCGGAAGGGTGGGTTATTACGGGCGGTGAGCTATGGCGCTCACCAGAGCAACAAGCGATCTACTTTAAGAGCGGTAGATCAAAGACCATGAATAGCAACCACCTCAGGCGCTGCGCTATTGATCTGAACTTCTTCTGGAATGGAGAGCTAGTTTGGGATAAAGAGCTCATTCGTACGATTGGCGAATATTGGGAAAGCCTGAGCCCTAAGAACAGGTGGGGCGGTAATTTCAAAGGCTTTGTCGATGTACCGCATTTTGAGCGGATGTAGGCAAAAATTAATGTGCTAATTAAAAAAATAATTATTAGAATGGCAGTATGTTAAATCAAGATAAATTCTTTTCAAAGGCTATGGGATCGGTTGCCGCTTTAACTGTTCGCAGCGCCCTAAATCCCATGCTATGGCTGTGTGGAATAGTCACGTTGCCGATACTTGTGATTAGCTCGTTTATTCCTAGTATCGGTTTGTTGTTCCAAATTCTTGCATGTATTCCAGTTGGTGTTGCGTGCTTTGGATTCTTTTTTCTTCTCTTCTTTGATAGGGATAGGTTGCAATCAGAGAATTACCAAATTAGAAAACAAAGCCTTGAATTAATTGAGCAAAAGGGTGACTTACAACCAATTGAAGCAACCACAATTGAATTGATTGCAAACCCTGAATCTTTGACGCACTCCTCCAGAGAGTCTGGAGAATCTGAATGAAAAAAGCATATCTATTAATTTATAGCGATGCTACTGGCACACGCGAAGAAATAAAAAATTGGGCTGATTCAGAAAGCCAGGTTGAAACTTGGCGCTATGATCTTCCGCACTGCTTTTATTTGATCTCAGAGGCAAGTGCCAAGGATTTGGCCAAGTCACTCAGATCCTTCACTGGTGAAAAGGGTAGATTTTTAATATCCGAGGCTGGAGATAATCGAAATGGTTGGTTGCCACCGGAGACATGGCATCTTTTGAGAGCAAAATCCCATAAACCCAAGGAGAAATAAATTTATGGGAAAGCCTGAAGGTGCATACAAGAAAGCTCGTGTTTCTGGGATCGTTTCTTACTTGAATGAGCTGGGTCAACGTGTCGGCGTACCTAAGGGTCCTTGTGAGATTTCGGATAATGGTGGATACGGGCCATTTTTTTTAAGATGGGAATTCAATGGAAATAAGTTCCAAATCGAGTTATCCCTTAACGAATTTTCTCAATATAGCAATACAAAAGATTTTGTGATTCTTGAGGATTAGTGTTTAGTTATTTATTAAGTGGACACGTTAGGCTACCTTCTTCTTTAATTCAATAACCTCAGCCCCATTCTGCGCATGGGCCAGTTTCTCGCCCCACCACTTATATAGCCCAACCCTCTGAGTAAATCGTTCTCCACGATCATATGCGCGCACAACTTCATTGCCATGCGCATGATCTAGCGCTAACTCAACAACATCCTGTTCAAAACCATTATCCCTAGCAAGTGTTGAGAAGGCGCTGCGCCAGCCATGTGGTGCATGCTTGCCCGCCATATTAAGTGTTACTCGATAAGCTTTCTCTAGACTTTCACGGCTGATGTATTGATTACCAGTAGGCGAAGGAAATACATAACCTCGTCTACCAAACAGTTTCCCCCATGCCTTTAACTCTGCAGTGATTTGCGGACCCAAAGGAATTCGATGATCGCCAACACGTGTGTGATCTTTCATCTTCGCGCGAGGTATTACCCAGATTGGAATATCTGCATCAAGATCAAATTCTTTCCACTCAGCTTGGACAACGTTGCTAATACGCGTTGCACTAAATGCAAGAAGGCGATGAGCTGCTCTAACTGATGGTGAGAGACGTGCGGCATCTGCAGCACGTAAGAGGGCGCCTAAAGAATTCCAATCCAGTAATGCCGGCATGCGTCCATTGGTTTTCTTTCTAGGAAGAATTTCCTTCACTGGTGCAGCAGAATTTCCCTCACACAAACCTTTAGCCTGGGCATAACGAAAGACACCATTGAGGTGCTGCAAAATTCTTGTGGCAGTTTCTAGAACATCTCGTTTGTTGATGGTCTCAATTGCCTTGGCAATAACTGATGGAGTAATGCTTTCAATAGGCAGCGCCCCCAGAGATTTATAAACATCCCGCTCAAAAGCCCTTTTGGATTTCGTGAAGTGGGTTGCACTCCATTCTTTCTCTTTCATGGAGAACCATTCTTCGGCTACAGCTTTAAAGGTGCTGTCACTTTGAGATGCGGCATTGGCTCTATTAAGACGTCTGGAGATTACTGGATCCTGGCCTTTGGTAAGACAGGCTTTGACCTCGTTTAGCTCTAGTCTTGCTTGAGCCAAACTGTTTTGTGGATACCCACCAATGGAATAACTTTTTTCTTTGCCTTCGATGCGATATTTGATGCGCCAAATAGCAGTTTGGGTCTGGGTGATAAGTAAATAAAGGCCTCGACCATCTGCAAGCTTGCTACCTGGGGCTGAGCGGTTGACGAAGCTCTTGATCCCTTTGTCTGTAAGCTTTCCAGAAATACCCCCAACCATGTTTTTGACCCTGTTCGATTTTGCTCCGATGCCCCCAATAATACCCCCAGCGTATTTGGATACAGCAGAATCTAGAAAGACCACAATGGGCGTACAGCCCTTTATTTACAAAGAAAAACGCCACCCAGGTGGGTGGCGTTGGACTGTTACATACTTCAAAATGGTGGAACCGGCGGGAATCGAACCCGCGTCCGCAAATCCTCCACAACAAGTTCTACATACTTAGTCATATCATTTAATTTAGCCAGCTAGGCACAGATTGACACGTTCCACGCTGACGATTCACTAAGTTTTCGAATCATTCCCCGTGACATGAAATGATCTTATCTCTTGTAAATGACCCTGATCTAGCTTGCGCTAGCTGACCCAAGAGAGAATCAGTTCAGGGGCAACCGCAATTAAGCGGCTAGTGCGAAACGTTCGTCGTTTGCAGTTAAAACATTCCCATTGATTTACGAGATAACGGGTCCTCGGTATGCCCTTGATGCTTTGTAACCCACGTCGAAACCATGTCGGTCCCAGAATGCATGCATTGGTACCGCCTATTTTAAAGCCGGCAGCTTTAAATTGTTGAATATCTTTTATTCCCTATTGGGAAAGATGATTTGCAGTAGCTCGAGAGGCTTATTAACGATGTAATCGGCCCCCCAGGCCTCTGGAGGCTCTTTACAGCCACAGTAGCCATAAGCGGCTGCGACAGTCTTCATTCCTGCTGCTTTGCCTGCCACAACATCTCTAATGTCATCGCCTATATAAAGTGATTTTGTAGGATCTACTTTAGCTATTCTGGCGGCGTGCAAGATAGGCTCAGGATGGGGTTTTGAATACGGTGTTGTATCGCCAGAAACGGTAGAAATAGCTCTTTGGCGTAAACCCATTAATTCAGTAAGAGGATTGGTAAAGCGCTCACTTTTATTCGTAACAATGCCCCAGGGGAGCTTGGCTTGATCCATTTGATCCAGTAAGTGGCTCATGTCATCGAATAATTTACTCTCTACCAGCAATGCTTTTTCATAATTACTGAAAAATTCATCGCGCAATAGAGTGAAATCCGCATGATCGGGGCTAATGCCAAAGGCGCCTTCGAGTAATCCGCGAGCACCAGCTGAAGCGTATGGGCGAAGAAATTCATATGGCTTGGGAGCAAGATTGCGCGCAACGAGCAATTGATTGGTTGCCGCTACTAAATCAGGTGCGGTATCAGCTAACGTGCCATCTAAATCAAAAAAGATTCCGGCGTAAGGGCTTAAAAGATTGCTCATGTATTGAATTATTTACGAACGGCAATCATATAGTTCACATCGATATCATCATTCAAGCTATAGACCTGAGTGAGTGGGTTGTAGCTCATACCCTTCATGCCAAGCATTTCCAAGCCCGCATGGCGAGTAAAGGCGACGAGCTCAGAAGGTTTGATGAATTTAGCGTACTCGTGAGTACCTCTGGGAAGTAATTTCAGAATGTATTCAGCACCAATAATGGCAAATAAGTAGGACTTAGGGCTGCGGTTGAGGGTGCTAAAAAATAACGTGCCCCCAGGCTTACAAAGTTTGGCGCAAGCACGCACCACTGACGCTGGGTCCGGCACATGTTCAAGCATCTCCATGCAAGTCACTACATCGTATTGTTCGGGCTGCTCATCAGCCAACGCTTCTGCTGAGATGGAGCGATAAGTGAGGTTTGCACCTACTTCTAATGCGTGTAATTCAGCTACTTTGAGAGCTTTTTCAGATAAATCGATACCGGTAGTATCTGCGCCTGACTGGGATATGGATTCTGCCAAGATGCCACCGCCGCAACCGATATCAACCACCTTCTTGCCTTCTAAGCTAACAAAGGACTTAATCCATTTCAGGCGCAGTGGGTTGATGGCGTGCAGGGGTTTGAATTCGCTATTAGGATCCCACCAACGATGGGCTAGGGCGCTAAATTTGGCGATTTCTGACTGGTCGACGTTCATATAAATGGGCTAATTGTGAGGCTATTGGAGAAGTCTATGAATATAGCGGAAATAAAAAAGCCCGCTAGAAGCGGGCTTTTTTACAAGTAAAGTGAATTACTTAGCTGCTGTACCAACAACTTCGATGTCGGTGCGGCGGTTCTTAGCGCGGCCTTCAGCAGTTGCATTTGATGCAACTGGATTGCTCTTGCCTTTTGATTCTGTGTAGATGCGGCTACCGTCAACACCTTTGCTTGTCAGGTAAGTCTTAACTGACTGAGCACGACGCTGACCGAGGGCCATGTTGTATGCATCTGTACCAACGCTGTCAGTGTTACCAACAGCGATGATTACTTCTAACTTAATTTTCTTCAAGTCAGCAGCGATCTTGTCCAATGTAGCTTTACCTTCTGGTTTCAAATCAGACTTATTGAAGTCATAAAGTGTGTCAGCTTGCAAAGTGATTTTGCTTTGGCTAACGCCAGCAGCAGCAGCAGTCAACGCACCGTCACAACCTTTAGCTGCAGTAGCAGGTGTCCAGTTGTTATCGCGCCAGCACAATGTGCCATCGCCGTTTTTCCAGTTTAGGGCGCCATCGCCGTTTTGCCAGTTATCAGAAGCCATCGCTGCAGTAGCAGAAACAGTAATAACAGAAGCGAGCAACACTCTTAGGGTTTTGTTCATTTTTAGTCCTCAAAAATCTCTTTTTTAATTAAAGTCAAACTTAAATGTAATTCGCCCTACCTTGATGCAAAAACTGCAAAGCGACACATCTCAATTTCGTACAAACTGACAGAATCTTAGCATAGGGCCTACCTGTCATCAAAATGATATTATTTCTAGATGGAACAAGCCGCTAAAGAAACACTACCAATATCCCTCGAAGACGAAATGCGGCGGTCCTATTTGGACTACGCAATGAGCGTCATCGTCGGCAGAGCCCTGCCAGACGTGCGTGATGGCCTCAAACCGGTTCACCGCCGGGTCTTATTCGCAATGTATGAATTAAACAACGATTGGAACCGAGCTTACAAAAAATCTGCCCGTATAGTTGGCGATGTAATCGGTAAATACCATCCGCACGGTGATTCTGCGGTGTATGACACGATCGTTCGGATGGCCCAGGACTTCTCTCTGCGCTATATGCTGGTTGATGGGCAGGGTAACTTTGGCTCCGTAGATGGCGATAACGCTGCTGCAATGCGCTATACCGAGATCCGTCTCCGCAAGATAGCTCATGAGCTTTTGGCCGATTTGGACAAGGAAACGGTCGATTTTGGGCCGAATTACGACGGTAGCGAGAAAGAACCCTTGATTCTGCCTGCCAAAGTGCCTAATTTGCTCATAAATGGCAGTTCTGGCATTGCTGTAGGTATGGCGACCAATATCCCCCCTCATAACCTCGATGAGGTGGTTACAGCCTGTTTGCACGTGCTGCACAACCCTGAATGCACAATTGATGAGCTCATTGAGATCATCCCAGCCCCGGATTTCCCGACCGCCGGCATTATTTATGGCGTTCAAGGAGTCCGTGAGGGCTATCGCACTGGCCGTGGTCGCGTGGTCATGCGTGCGAAGACTCACTTTGAAGATTTGGATAAGGGCGCGCGTCAAGCCATCATTGTTGATGAGTTGCCGTACCAGGTAAATAAAAAGAACTTGCTCGAGCGCATCGCTGAGTTAGTGAATGAGAAAAAAGTAGAAGGTATTTCTGATTTACGTGATGAATCAGATAAATCCGGTATGCGCGTTGTTATCGAATTGAAGCGCGGTGAAGTGCCTGAAGTTGTTCTTAATAATTTATATAAGAGTACACAGCTCCAAGATAACTTCGGTATGAACATGGTGGCATTGGTAGATAACCAACCACGCTTGTTGAACTTGAAGCAGATGCTTGAGTACTTCTTGCAGCATCGTCGTGAAGTAGTGACACGTCGTACGATTTTTGAATTGCGTAAAGCACGTGATCGTGGCCATGTCTTAGAAGGTTTGGCTGTTGCATTGGCAAACATCGATGAGTTCATTGCGCTTATTAAAGCTGCTGCGAACCCTGTGATTGCTAAGCAAGAATTGATGGGCAAAGCTTGGGATTCACCGATGGTGCGAGAGATGTTGGCGCGTGCTGAAGCTGATACGCCGGGCGGCCGCAACGCTTATCGTCCAGAGGGATTGTTGCCTGAGTACGGCATGCAAACTACTGGCTTATATCGCCTCTCTGATAGCCAGGCGCAAGAGATTTTGCAGATGCGTTTACAACGCTTGACTGGTCTTGAGCAAGATAAGATTGTTAACGAATACAAAGAAGTGATGTCAGAGATTTCTGACTTACTTGATTTGTTGGCAAAGCCAGAGCGTGTAACTCAAGTGATCGAATCAGAGTTGAAAGAAGTTCAAGCGGAGTTTGGTATTGCTGGTGGTGATACAGGTCGTCGTTCATTCATCGAAATGAATGCCACCGAACTCTTCACAGAAGATTTGATTACACCGCAGGATATGGTGGTGACTCTTTCAAATACTGGTTACATGAAGAGTCAACCACTGAGTGAATATCGCGCCCAAAAACGTGGCGGTCGCGGCAAGCAAGCTGCAGCTACTAAGAATGAAGATTGGATTGACACACTCTTCGTTGCGAACACCCATGACATTATTTTGTGCTTCTCCGATCGCGGTCGGATGTATTGGCTCAAAGTTTGGGAAGTGCCGCAAGGTAGTCGCACCTCTCGTGGCAAGCCAATCGTCAATATGTTCCCGCTGATTGAAGGCGAGAAGATCACCGTGATTCTGCCGATCAAGGGCTACCAGGATGATCATTACGTCTTTATGGCTACTAGCTTGGGCACTGTGAAGAAGACTCGCTTGTCTGACTTCTCTAACCCACGTAAGGCCGGCATCATTGCGGTTGACTTGAATGAAAACGACTTCTTAGTTGGCGCAGCGATTACCGATGGTCAGCACGATGTCATGTTGTTCTCTGACGCTGGTAAAGCAGTGCGCTTTGACGAGAACGATGTTCGCCCAATGGGTCGTACCGCACGCGGTGTGCGCGGCATGAACTTAGGCGAAGGCCATCAAGTGATCGCTATGTTGGTTGCTCCAGCAGAAGCTGCAGAAGGTGCTGAAGCGGCTGTGGTTGATGCGGACGGTATTGCAATTCCAAGTAGCGTATTGACGGCTACAGAGAATGGTTACGGTAAGCGTACGCCAATCGCTGAATACACTCGACATGGACGCGGCACAAAGGGCATGATCGCCATTCAGACTTCAGAGCGTAACGGTAAGGTAGTTGCGGCTGCATTGGTATCTCCAGAAGATCAAATTATGTTGATCACTACTGGCGGTATCTTGGTTCGCACGCGTGTTTCTGAAATCCGTGAAATGGGGCGCGCTACTCAAGGCGTTACTTTGATCAATGTGGATGAAGGTACGCGCTTATCAGGTCTGCAGCGTATTGCTGAGAGCGATTCGGACGAAGAAGTTGATGTTGATGGCGCAGTAGAAGGTGATGTATCTGCTGACCCAACAACCGACTCTAATGACGATACGGCAGGTGACGCTTAAGCGTCACCTTTAGGCTAGACACATCATGACTTTTGACCGCCGCATTTTCAATTTCGCTGCGGGGCCTGCTACCTTGCCTGAAGAGGTGCTGAAGCAGGCTGCCGATGAAATGCTCAATTGGCGTGGACTTGGTACAAGCGTGATGGAAATCAGTCATCGCAGCAAAGAGTTTATGGAAGTGTATGAGGAGGTGGTGCAAGATTTGCGCACCCTCATGAATATTCCTGATAATTATGAAATTTTGCTGTTGCAAGGCGGTGGTCTTGGGCAAAATGCAGCCATCCCCATGAACCTAATGCCTTTGGCCAAGAGCGAACCGAAGGCGGATTACATCGTTACTGGCGTGTGGTCAGAAAAATCCTATAAAGAAGCGCAGAAGTATGGCACTGCAAATTTAGCTGCCTCTTCAGCCGCAGAAAAATTCAATACCATTCCGGCAAGATCAACTTGGAAGTTATCTGGTGATGCTGCTTACGTTCTCTACTGTGCCAATGAAACGATTGGCGGTGTTGAATTCCCAGATGTGCCAGACGTTGGTGATATTCCACTAGTTGCGGATATCTCTAGCAATATTCTTTCTAAAGAAATGGATGTGAACAAGTGCGCCGTTTGGTTTGGCGGTGCGCAAAAGAATATCGGCCCCTCTGGCGTGACGATTGTGATTGTGCGCAAGGATTTAATTGGTCACAGCATGGGCATTACTCCCACGATTTGGGATTGGGCTGTGCAGGCCAATACTCAGTCGATGATCAATACGCCGCCGACGTTTTCGATTTATATGGCTGGCCTAGGCTTTAAGTGGCTGCTTAAGCAAGGCGGAGTGAAAGCCATTGCAAAGCGTAATCAAGAAAAAGCGGATTTACTTTATAACTTTTTAGATCAAAGCAGCTTGTATGAGAATCGTGTCACCAAGGAATATCGCTCACGTATGAACGTGACTTTCTTCTTAAAAGATGAGAACCTGAATGCAGAGTTTTTGGCGCAATCAAACGCCGCCGGCTTGGTTGCCTTGCGTGGCCATAAAGCTGCAGGCGGTATGCGTGCCAGCATCTATAACGCAATGCCTATTGAGGGTGTAAAAGCCTTAGTTGAATTTATGCGCGACTTTGAAAGGCGGGCTTAATGAGTACTGAAGAACAGCGCTTAGCGCCCTTGCGGGAAAAAATTGACACCCTCGATGCGCAGATCTTGGATTTGCTCACCCAGCGTGCACAAGCTGCACAAGAAGTAGGCCATGTTAAAGGCGGCTTCGCATCACCAGTATTTCGTCCTGAGCGTGAGCGCCAAGTTGTAGCACGCCTTCAAGAGATTAATAAAGGCCCGTTGTTGCCAGATGGCATTGCTGCAATTTGGCGTGAAGTCATGTCTGCATGTAGGGCCCTGGAAGCTCGCCAAACCATTGCTTACCTTGGCCCAGTAGGAACATTTTCTGAGCAAGCAGCTCAAACGTATTTTGGTCATTCCATCGCTGGATTGCCTTGTGCCAGTTTGGATGAGGTTTTTAAAGCAGTAGAGAAGGGCGCGGCACAATTTGGCGTAGTGCCTGTTGAGAATTCTAGTGAAGGTGCGATTTCTCGCACATTGGATTTATTGCTCGACTCTTCTATGCGTATTAGCGGCGAAGTCGTATTGCCAATTCGTCATCACTTGTTGACTAAGAGCGGTAACTTGGATGGTGTAACCACCGTTTGCGCTCATGCTCAAGCATTGGCGCAGTGCCAGCAATGGTTAAGCGTGCACGCTCCACAACTCAAGCGTCAAGCGGTGAGTAGTAATGCGGAAGCAGCTCGCATGGCGGCAAGTGATCCTACTCTGGCTGCAATTGCTGGTGATCCCGCTCAAGAAGCTTATGGCTTGCAAGCAGTGGCTGCACAGATTCAGGATGATCCGCATAATCGCACCCGTTTTGTTGTGGTCGGTAACTACGCCTGCCAGCCAACCGGTAAAGATCAGACCTCTTTGGTGCTCTCTGTTGATAACCAGCCTGGTGCCGTCCATCGTTTATTGGCTCCTTTGGCAAAGCATGGCGTCTCTATGAATCGCTTCGAATCTCGTCCTGCACGCAAAGGTACTTGGGAATATCACTTCTATATTGACATTGCTGGTCATGCAGATGATGCGAAAGTGGTGAAGGCGCTTGAAGAGTTAAAAGGGGTTGCAGCTTTCTATAAGAACCTTGGCTCGTATCCTCACTCTACCTAATCCAAGATTAACTGTAACTAACTGTGTATTAGTAAATAAATTAGTAAAGCTCGAATGACTTCTAAGATTGGCTTAAAACATATTCATGCGATCGCCCCTTATGTTGGTGGTCGCCCTATCAGCGAAGTTGCGCGTGAGTATGGCCTTGATGAAAATAAAATTGTGAAGCTAGCCTCCAATGAAAATCCATTAGGCATGCCAAAGTCCGCACAAGATGCAATGCTCAAGGCTGCAGGTGACTTAGGCCGCTACCCAGATTCCAATGGATTTAAGTTAAAGAATGTTTTAGCCGATCGATTGGGTGTGCCAACAGACTGGATTACCTTAGGTAATGGCAGTAACGATATTCTGGAATTGGCTGCCCGTGCAGTGGCACAAGCGGGCGATGAAGTGATCTTCTCAAGGCACGCTTTTGCTGTTTATCCTTTGGCTACCCAGGCTGTTGGCGCCAAGGCAATTGAAGTGGCTGCTACGGATATTTATGGCCACGACCTACCAGCCATGTTGGCGGCAATTAAAGCATCTGGCGACAAGGCAAAGTTGGTATTTGTGGCTAATCCCAATAATCCTACTGGTAGTTATTTGACAGCTAAAGAGATTGAAGACTTTTTAGTTGCAGTTCCATCAAATGTAGTTGTTGTACTTGATGAAGCCTATAACGAGTACCTCACGCCTGAGCAACGCTACGATGCCATTGCTTGGGTAAAGCGCTTCCCTAATATGATTTTGTCGCGCAGTTTCTCCAAGGCTTATGGTTTAGCCGGTCTGCGCATTGGTTATGGGGTTGCACAACCTCACTTAACTGATCTACTGAATCGTATTCGTCAGCCGTTTAATGTGAATAGTCTAGCCCAGGCTGCTGCTATTGCAGCCTTTCAGGACAAAGAATTTTTGCAGCAAGGTTTTGAACTCAATCGTGCTGGCTATGCCCAGCTCACCAAAGCTTTCGATGAACTACGCTTACGCTATCTGACGTCTGCAGGCAACTTTGTGCTCGTTAAGGTGGGTGATGATGACCAAGCTGGTGCTCGCATTAATTTGGAATTACTTAAGCGCGGCATTATTGTTCGCCCAGTGGGTAACTACGGCTTGCCACAATGGTTGCGTATCTCGATCGGTTTGCCAGAAGAAAATGCAGCCTTCATTGCCGCTTTAAAAGAAATACTGTCCTAATGACCATCATTAATCCAGCAAGTAATTACGGTACCGTCACCATTGTTGGTGTTGGTTTGATTGGTGCCTCATTGGGTTTGGCACTCAAGCAGGCGGGTGTGGTGACAAAAGTTTTGGGCGTAGGTCGTAGTAAAGAAAATTTAGATCAAGCGCAAAAGATGGGTGCGATTGATGGTGTGGTGGATTTGGTTGAGGCAGCCAAGCAATCTGATGTCATCGTACTTTGTGTGCCCGTAGCGCAAATGCGCGCTGCATTTGAAATGATGGAGCCACATCTTGAGCCTCGCACCATGATTACCGATGCCGGCAGCACTAAAGGCGATGTAATTTTGGCTGCCAAGGAGGTGTTGGGTAAGAAGGCATGTCAATTTGTGCCGGCTCATCCGATTGCAGGCGGCGCTCAGCACGGGGCCAGTGCGGCTAAGGCAGATTTATTTCAAGGTAAGCAAACCATTATTTGTCCTTTGAAGGAAAACTCACCAGAAGATACGGCTTTGATCACGGGTTTTTGGGAATCCGTTGGTTCTGAGGTGAAAAAGATTGGTGTTGTACAACATGATGCGATTTATGCAGCGGTTTCGCATCTGCCTCATATCTTGTCTTATGCCTTAATGGCTAGCGTAGTGAATTCTGAAGACGCTGATCAAAAGCTTAGTCATGTGGGTGCTGGCTTTAAAGATTTCACCCGTATTGCAGCTTCAAGTCCCGAGATGTGGCGCGACATTTGCTTAGGTAATCGCACTGCAATTCTGAAAGAGTTAGATCAGTATCTGTTGATTGTGAGTCACATGCGTAAACTGATTGCTGAGAACGATGGCCCTGGATTAGAAAAATTATTCAATAAGGCGAGTAAAGCGCGTCAAGATTTGGATGTACTTTGATGAGTGGTTTGCCAGATATTAGTATTGGTCCATTCAAGCGAGCCCAAGGCTCGATTGTTTTGCCAGGGTCTAAGAGTATTTCAAATCGGGCATTGCTACTTGCAGCCCTTTCCAGTGGCACAACCACTCTCAAGAATTTATTAGATGCAGATGACACTCAAGTCATGCGCAGTGCCTTGCGTCAATTAGGATTGTCCGTTACCGATGAACCTAATCAAGTATGCGTAGTCGAGGGTTGTGGTGGTAGGTTCCCGGTGCAGGAGGCGGACCTCTTTATGGGTAATGCCGGCACTGCGATGCGTCCATTAACCGCAGCTTTAGCAATGCAAGGTGGTAACTATCGTTTATCTGGTGTTGCCCGCATGCATGAGCGACCAATACGGGATTTGGTGGATGGTTTGCGTCAAGTGGGCGCAAAGATCGACTATGAATTACAAGAAGGTTATCCGCCAATTAAAATATCAGCTGCAGCTATTCAAATTCAAGATGTGGTTAAGGTGCGCGGCGATGTATCAAGCCAATTTTTAACTGCATTGCTCATGGCCTTGCCTTTGGTTGCGATGGAGCCGGTACGTATTGAGGTAATTGGAGAACTCATCTCACGTCCGTATATCGATATCACTTTGAAACTGATGGCGCGCTTTGGCGTGACGGTTGCTTGCCCTGATAAACAGTCATTCATTATTCCTGCAAAACATTCGGATTCTGTGTACAAGAGTCCTGGTCAGTTATCTGTTGAGGGCGATGCTTCTTCTGCATCCTACTTCTTGGCTCTGGGCGCCATAGGTGGCGGCCCAGTGAAGGTATTGGGCGTTGGCAGAGATAGTATTCAAGGTGATGTAGCTTTTGCTGATGCACTTGCGCTGATGGGTGCGAACATAAATGCCGGCGAAGATTGGATCGAAGTATCTGGTGTGAAAAATGCCAATGGCAAGCTTAATGGCATCACCATTGATTGCACTGAAATTCCGGATGCTGCGATGACCTTGGCTGTTGCTGCTTTGTTTGCAGAAGGCCCAACACGTTTAAATAATATTGCTAGCTGGCGCGTTAAAGAAACAGATCGCATTGCGGCAATGGCAAAAGAATTGAAAAAAGTTGGTGCAATCGTTGAAGAGGGTGCTGACTATATTGTTGTGCAAGCCCCTGCATTACCTGGTGATTGGAAGTCTCCGATTGAAGGTATTGATACCTATGATGACCATCGCATGGCCATGTGCTTCTCACTTGCTGCATTTGGCCCAAATGCACTCAAGATCAATGACCCTAATTGCGTAGCAAAAACCTTCCCGACTTACTTCACAGAGTTTGCAAAGGTAGTGAACTAAGTTCATGAGCTCTTTCCCAGTCATTGCTATTGATGGTCCAACTGCTTCGGGCAAAGGTACGGTTGCCTCACTCGTTGCAGAAAAGCTAGGCTTTCATTATTTAGATAGTGGCGCCCTCTATCGGTTAGTGGCTTTAGCTAGCGAAAAAAAGGGAATTAACGTTGAAAATGGTCTAGAACTTGGACTTTTAGTCCCTAAGTTATTGATTTTATTCAAAAATGGGCGGATTTTGCTCGATGGCGAGGATGTCACGGATGCTATTCGCACGGAAAACATGGGTTTAAGGGCCTCCGCTTTAGCCATCCACCCTCAGGTGAGATCCGCTTTGGTGGGCCTGCAACGCAGTTTTCGTCAATCTCCTGGGCTGGTAGCTGATGGCAGGGATATGGCAAGTGTCATATTCCCAGACGCCGTTTTAAAGGTTTTCTTGACTGCAACGGCAGCTGCCAGAGCCGAGCGTCGCTATAAGCAATTGATAGCTAAGGGAATTTCTGCTAAACTTGAGGACTTGCTGCAAGATTTGCAGGAGCGCGATGCTAGAGACAGTAGTCGAGGTACCGCACCCTTGTTAGTTGCAGATGGTGCAAAAGTGCTTGAGACATCGAATTTGTCGATAGATCAAGCAGTTAAGACAGTTTTGGATTGGTATCAATCTGCGATTGCTTAGTTTGTAGTTGTTTTAGCAGTGAGTTGTAAGCAGTAGTTTTTGGTGTCTTAAGAAACTCCACAACGCAACTTTTCATTAGCGTGTTTCTTGAAGACTTTTTTAACCTAACCCGTCAGGCCTTCTGGCGGCACAAAGTGAATACACATGTCTGAATCATTTGCAGAATTATTTGAAGAATCATTAACCCGATCGAATATGAAGACCGGCCAAGTTATTTCGGCTGAAGTTCTTCGCATCGACCATAACTTCGTCGTTGTTAACGCTGGCTTAAAGTCTGAAGCGTTTATTCCTGTTGAAGAATTTCATAACGACGCTGGCGAGATTGAAGTAGCTCCTGGCGATTTCGTTTCTGTTGCTATTGACGCTCTTGAGAACGGCTATGGCGACACCATCCTCTCCCGTGATAAAGCGAAACGCTTGGCATCATGGATGAACTTGGAAAAAGCGCTTGAGCAAGCTGAGATCGTTACTGGTACTGTTACTGGTAAGGTTAAAGGCGGCTTGACTGTCATGGTTAACGGTATCCGCGCATTCTTGCCTGGATCACTCGTTGATACACGTCCAATCAAAGACACCAGCCCTTACGAAGGTAAGACGATGGAGTTCAAGGTTATCAAGCTTGACCGTAAACGTAACAACGTAGTGTTGTCACGTCGTGCAGTGGTGGAAGCTAGCCAAGGTGAAGAGCGTGCTAAGTTGATGTCTAACCTTAAAGAAGGCGCAGTAGTTACTGGCCTCGTTAAGAACATCACTGATTACGGCGCGTTCGTTGACCTCGGTGGTATCGATGGCCTCTTGCACATCACTGACTTGGCATGGCGTCGCGTGCGTCACCCGAGCGAGATGTTGACTGTTGGTCAAGAAGTTACCGCGAAGATTTTGAAGTTTGATCAAGAGAAGAACCGTGTTTCACTTGGCGTGAAACAACTTGGTGATGATCCATGGGTTGGTATCGCTCGTCGTTACCCACCAAACACCCGTTTATTCGGCAAAGTAACTAACCTGACTGATTACGGCGCATTCGTTGAAATCGAATCTGGTATCGAAGGTTTGGTACACGTTTCCGAAATGGACTGGACTAACAAGAACGTTGCTCCAAGCAAGGCTACTGCATTGGGAACCGAAGTTGAAGTAATGGTTCTGGACATTGATGAAGACAAGCGTCGTATCAGCTTGGGCATTAAACAGTGCAAAGCTAATCCATGGGAAGAGTTTTCACGTGCCCAACAAAAAGGCGATAAGTTAACTGGCGCAATCAAGTCTATTACTGACTTTGGTGTGTTCATTGGTTTGCCTGGCGGTATCGACGGTTTAGTTCACCTCTCAGACATTTCATGGAATGAGCCAGGCGAAGAAGCTGTTAAGAAATACAAAAAAGGTGATGAAGTTGAAGCCACTGTATTGGCAATTGATGTTGAGAAAGAGCGTATCTCTCTCGGTATTAAGCAATTGTCTGGTGACCCATTCAACAACTACACATCTGTCAGCGACAAGGGTAGCCTCGTAACTGGTACTGTGAAAGCGGTTGATGCTAAGGGTGCAACTATTCACTTAGCTGATGAAGTTGAAGCTTACTTACGTGCTTCTGAGATCTCAACAGATCGCGTTGAAGATGCACGTAATGTATTGAAAGAAGGCGATAGCGTTACTGCAATGATCATTAATATTGATCGTAAGTCACGCGTTATCAATCTTTCAATCAAAGCAAAAGACAGCTCTGATCAACAAGATGCAATGAGCAAGCTCCAAGGTGATGCGCAGTCTGGCACAACCAATTTGGGTGCTTTGTTAAAAGCAAAATTGGACAATCAGGGCTAAATCAATATCGCCGCTTTCCATTAGGGGAGCGGCGATTTTTTATTGATAGATCATGACAGATCAAGAGCAACAAGCAATCACCCGCTCCGAACTAGTGGAGAGCCTCGCGGAACAGTTTCCGCAGCTTCTGCCTAGGGACGTAGAGTTGGCGGTGAAAACTTTGCTGGATACAATGACTCATGCTTTGGCTGAGGGTAAGCGCATTGAACTGCGCGGCGTGGGGAGTTTTGTACTTCACCATCGTCCTGCGCGTACTGGCCGCAATCCAAAGTCTGGTGAGAAAGTATTGATTCCAGAAAAACGCGTTCCACACTTTAAGCCTGGCAAAGAGTTGCGTGAGCGAGTAGATTACAAGCCTTTGAAGCAGGCGGGCCCCAAAGAGGGTTCTGGTGCCTAAGATTCAGGCTCAACCTCAGTGGTCCATTCGGGCCATTTTTTTATTTAAATTCTGCGCACAATGATTCAGATAGCTACCGCTTGGTTATTGTTACTGCCGGTGATGTTTGGTATCGGTTGGTTAGCTGCACGCTGGGATTTGCGTCTTGAAAATCGCATGGATGAACGTGAGCGTATGCGTCAGCAGCGCTCTACCTTTAAAGGTTTGAGTCTTTTGCTCAACGAGCAACCTGATCAAGCGATTGAAACCTTAGTCAAAATTGCGCAATTAGATCCAGAGACTATTGAATTACATTTCTCATTAGGTAATTTATTTCGCCGCCGTGGTGAGACGGAGCGTGCTATTCGCATTCATCAACACCTGGCAAATCGCGATGATTTAAAGCCCCGCGATCGTGATCATGCTGCCTATGAGTTGGGCCGTGACTTTTTGCGGGCAGGTTTGCTTGACCGCGCAGAAGCCTCCCTAAATCGAGTGGGTGATGGCAAATATGCTGAGCCTGCAAAAGAGAGCTTGTTGGAGATGTATCAGATTGAGCATGATTGGAAAAAAGCCATCATTGCTGCAGGTGAGCTTGAAGGTCTGCAAGGTAAATCGCACCATACTGAAATTGCTCAATTTCACTGCGAGCTTGGTCAAGAGGCCTTGCGTCGCAAAGACTTGGTTGAGGCGGAGCAGTCCATCCAGCGCGCTCTGCAGGCTGTCCCGAATCATGCGCGTGCTTTGATCTTGCAAGGCGATTATTTGATGGCAATGGATCGACCGGCTCAAGCGATTGAGGCTTGGAGTGTGATCGCTAGTTCTCACCCCGCTTATATGCATTTGTTGGCTGATCGTTGGATGCTTGCTCATGCAGCAGTTAATAAAGGGAGTGAGGGTTTAGATCGCCTCTGTGAATTGTTAAAAACTCAAGCCACTGGTGAGTTGCTCGATATTGTGCATAAGCACCTGATGAAAATTCGGGGTCCACAGGCAGCAAATGCGATGTTGTCTGATGTGATGCAGCATTCGCCGACTTTGATTGCTTTGTCTAAGATGGCTGAAACGCGCCTTGCATTGGAAGAGGGTAGCGCCAGCCCAGAAAGACTTTTGGAATTACAGTCCATTCTGAATCTTTTGCGTCAGCGTACCACCAGTCTAGCTCGCTACACTTGTGGTAATTGCGGATTTAGAGCGAGAAGATTTTATTGGCAATGTCCTGGCTGTAATCATTGGGAGGCATACTCCCCGAGACGGAGTGAGGGTGCGGCACCTAGCGGCCCTTCCATGTAAAGATTTGGAGAGAAATTGAAAGTCACTATCATCGGTAGCGGTTACGTAGGTTTGGTTACAGGTGCTTGCCTAGCTGAGCAGGGTAATAACGTCTTTTGTGTCGATGTCGATTCCAGAAAGATTGAGATTCTCAACTCTGGCGGCGTTCCTATTTATGAGCCTGGTCTTAAAGAGATGATTGAGCGCAACAGAGCCGCAGGTCGTTTGCAGTTCTCTACTGATATTGCTGCCTCAGTTGCTCATGGTGAAATTCAATTTATTGCAGTAGGTACGCCTCCCGATGAAGATGGCTCAGCTGACTTGCAATACGTCGTGGCGGCAGCTCGCAATATTGGCCGCCATATGACCACCTCTAAAGTGATTGTCGATAAATCGACTGTGCCAGTGGGTACCGCTGAAAAAGTTCAAGCAGCCATCACTGAAGAGCTAGAAAAAAGAGGTCTATCACCAGAACTGTGTTCTGTAGTCTCTAACCCTGAGTTCCTTAAAGAGGGCGCTGCCGTTGAAGACTTTATGCGCCCAGATCGGATTGTGATCGGTACAGAAAGTACCTCCGCAGGATTGCACGCCAAAGAGCAAATGCGTAAGCTCTACGCCCCCTTTAATCGTCACCATGAACGCACCTATTACATGGATGTCAAAAGTGCGGAGCTCACGAAATACGCAGCCAATGCAATGCTTGCAACCCGCATCTCCTTTATGAATGAGTTAGCCAATTTGGCTGACTTAGTAGGCGCTGATATTGAAGCAGTGCGTCAAGGTATTGGTTCAGACTCACGCATTGGTTATGGCTTTTTGTACTCAGGCACTGGTTATGGTGGCTCTTGCTTCCCCAAGGACGTGTCTGCCTTATCCAAGACTGCTAAGGAGCATGGTCGGGATCTGAAGATTCTCGATGCTGTAGAAGCCGTCAATGAATTGCAAAAGTACATCTTGGTCGAAAAGATCGAAAAGCGCTTTGGTAAAGACCTCAAGGGTATGAAGTTTGCACTGTGGGGTTTAGCCTTCAAACCGAATACCGACGATATGCGCGAAGCGCCTAGTCGTGTGATTATTCAAGAATTGGTTAAACGCGGGGCTACCCTAGTAGCTCATGATCCCGTATCGATGCCAGAAGCCAAGCACTGCTTAGATGTAGATTTTAAAGATAATCCAGCAGGGCTCAAACAGGTGTCGATGGTCGATGACCCGATGAGTGCATTGGATAATGCCGATGCCCTAGTGATTGTTACTGAGTGGAAGGCCTTTAGAAGCCCAGATTTTGAGCAAGTGATGGAAAAACTCAAGCGCCCAGTGATCTTTGATGGCCGCAACCTTTATGAGCCAGCTTCTATGCAAGAATTAGGTATTGAGTACCATGGCATTGGTAGACATAATTAAAGTAGATGCAAATGGAAAAAGCAAATCGCGAACAGTTTTCTAAAGCCCGCTTATTAGTAGTCGGTGATGTCATGCTAGATCGCTATTGGTTTGGCGATACCAATCGCATTTCTCCTGAGGCGCCAGTGCCAGTAGTGCAGGTAGGCAAGATTGACGAACGTCTTGGTGGCGCTGCTAACGTAGCTCGTAACGTAGCTGCGCTCGATGCTAAAGCAACTATTCTCGGTATTGTTGGTGATGATGAACCTGGCAAGCGTGTAGTTGAGCTATTAAAAGCCGGTGGTGTGGATAGTCAATTAGAAATTGATGCAGATGTTCCCACCATTGTGAAACTCCGTGTAATTGCTCGTCAGCAACAACTCATTCGCTTGGACTTCGAAGAAACCCCAAGTGCAAAAGCGCTTGCTCATAAATTGGAGCGTTTTGAAAAGCTCGTTGGTGCTGCTGACGTAGTAATACTTTCCGATTACGGCAAAGGTGCATTGGGCCAAGTAGCTCATATGATTGAGCAGGCTAGAGCACAAAACAAAATGATCCTGGTTGACCCTAAGGGCGAAGACTATGAGAAGTATCGTGGCGCTACTGTTTTAACGCCCAACCGTAGTGAATTACGTCAAGTGGTTGGTCAGTGGACTAGCGAAGAAGATTTGACTAAGAAAGCCCAAAATCTTAGAAAGTCTCTTGACTTACAAGCCCTGCTCCTAACGCGTTCCGAGGATGGAATGAGTCTATATACTGAATCCGGCGTGAGTCATGTTAAAGCGCAGGCACGTGAGGTATTTGATGTATCTGGTGCTGGCGATACTGTGATTGCAACATTGGCTGTGGCATTAGCTGCGAAGTGGTCTTTAGAAAAAGCCATGGCGCTTGCAAACCGCGCTGGTAGCATCGTCGTTGGCAAGTTGGGAACTGCTACCGTTACTTCAGAGGAATTACAGTGACTATTATCGTAACCGGCGCAGCTGGATTTATTGGAGCAAACATCGTTCAAGCGCTCAATATGCGTGGCGAGAAAAATGTCATTGCAGTAGATGATCTTCGTCCTGCAGATAAATATCGCAATCTTGCTGATTTGGATATCATTGATTACCTCGATAAAGATGAGTTTTTAGAAGCATTTAGAAGTGGACGCTTTGGAAAAGTTAGGGCTGTGTTCCATGAAGGAGCTTGCTCCGACACCATGGAAACAGATGGTATTTTCATGATGGCGAACAACTATCGCTACACCATGGATTTATTGGATATCTGTACTGAGCAAAAAGTACAACTCCTCTATGCTTCTTCTGCTGCAACTTATGGAGGCTCGGACGTATTTGTAGAAAGTCGTGAGCATGAGAAGCCTCTTAATATTTATGGTTACTCTAAGTTCTTATTCGATCAAGTCATGCGTAAGCGCTTTGCTGAAAAAGCCAATGCGGCACAGGTTGTTGGCTTTCGTTACTTCAATGTCTATGGTCCGCGTGAATCACATAAGGGCCGCATGGCTTCGGTTGCCTTTCATCAATATCACCAATACAAAGTTAATGGTCATGTAAAGCTGTTTGGTGAGTACGGTGGTTATGCGCCTGGTGAGCAAAGTCGCGACTTTGTATCGGTTGAAGATGTAGTCAAAGTAAACCTATTCTTCTTAGATCATCCAGAAATCAGTGGCATCTTTAATTTGGGTAGTGGTCGTGCGCAACCTTTTAATGATGTCGCCCACGCTGTAGCTAATTCCATGCGTAAGCTTGATAAAGCAGCGCCCGCAACTCTACAAGAGCTAGTCAAAGAAAAAGCGATTGAGTACATTCCATTTCCGGATGCACTCAAAGGTAAATACCAGTGCTTTACTCAAGCTGATCTCACCAAACTTAGAGCGGCTGGCTATATGGAACCCTTCCTCAATGTAGAGCAGGGCGTAGGAAAATATATTGAGTGGTTGGAGGCCAATGCTGGTTTTCTGGCTAACCCCTTGTAAGTCAGTCAACAAAAGTAGTTTCTCCTCGTTGTAAACGATCCACGCGCACTTTGTGTCCGTGGATTTTTTATTTACTACAGGAGAGAAGATGAGAAAAAATTTAACTTTAGGTAGAGTTCAGGCTTTAGTTAGAGCAGTAGCACTAGCATTATCTGTATTGGTATTGGGTTCTGGGGCGGCTTACGCTTCGCCCATTAATGTCAATACTGCCACTCAAACCGAGCTTGAGAGCATTAAGGGTATTGGCCCCGCTAAGGCAAAAACCATTATTGCTGAACGTTTGGATGGCGGCCATTTTCAGGATGCTAATGATCTGCAGAAGCGGGTTCGTGGCATTGGTATGAAATCAGTCGAAAAAATGGTCGATAACGGATTAACCATTGAAGCACCGAGCTCTTTTCGGGAGCCCAATGGCCGCACGAAGAAAGAGGGCGGAGCATCTGGCCGACGCCATTCTCGTAATCAAGCTAGTCCTCGCAATCAGCAGGAGCGTTCGGGATCAGGTCGCAGAAATTAAACCCTTCCGTGTGTAAGGCGGCTTATGGCTAAAATGGCTTCATGAGCAAACCTTCCTACCTTACTATTTCGCAGACTGTGGGCAATACGCCTTTAGTTCGTTTGCAGCGTATTCCTGGTTTAGAAAACGAGAATCGCAATAACGTGATTTTAGGTAAGTTAGAGGGAAACAATCCAGCCGGGTCGGTGAAGGACCGACCTGCGCTGTCGATGATCTCACGCGCCCAAGAACGCGGTGAGATTAAACCGGGCGATACATTAATTGAGGCAACTAGCGGTAATACAGGCATTGCTTTGGCAATGACTGCAGCTATGCTTGGTTACAAAATGATTTTAGTAATGCCAGAAAATCAAAGTATTGAACGTCGTCAAAGCATGGCGGCTTACGGCGCTGAATTAATATTGACCGCAGCTTCTGGTGGCATGGAATTTGCCAGAGATTACGCCTTGCAGTTACAAAGAGAGGGACGCGGTAGATTGCTCGATCAATTTGCCAATCCTGACAATCCTAGAGCACATATAGAAACTACTGGACCAGAGATTTGGCGAGACACTGATGGGCAGATTACGCATTTCATATCCGCCATGGGTACAACTGGAACCATTACGGGAGTCTCCACTTATCTGAAGTCTATGAATCCTGCGATTCAGATTATTGGTGCACAACCAGAAGAGGGCTCACAGATCCCTGGTATTCGGAAGTGGGCACCCGAGTACCTGCCCAAGATTTATCAAGGCGATAAGGTAGACCTGATTGAGTATGTCTCCCAGGCAGATGCAGAGGAGATGGCGCGTCGCTTGGCAGCAGAAGAAGGTATTTTCTGCGGCATTTCTGCTGGAGGTGCCTTGGTAGTGGCTTTGCGCATTGCCCGTCAAGTTGAAAATGCCACGATCGTCTTTATTGTCTGCGACCGTGGTGACCGCTACCTATCTACTGGCGTTTTTCCAGCTTAAGACTTTGCTTTTTTCTTTGTGCTGGATTTCTTGGGTTTAGACTTTTCAGTAGTCGCCTTTGAGCCACCAGCTTTGCTTGGGTTTTCTACTGGCACAACACTTTGGTTTTTATATCCTAGGGCTTGGGCAAACTCAGCAACACTTTGCGCATAGAAATAACTGCGGTTGTATTGCACTATCGTCAGAAAATTATTTAAGCCAACAAAATATTGCACTTGGTCTACACCATCTTTATCTGGATACGGTAGGTCAACGATGAAAGCTTTGCTTTGTGGCTCTACACCACCACTTTGTAGATCACCTTGTTGCTGAGTCAAGATTCCTTTTTCAATGAGCTCTTGTACAGTAAATTTCAACTGCGGTTCACCATCAGCCAATGCTTTGGCAGCACTGATGCCATTTTCTTGAACTGGAAGTGAAATCGGCATACCGGGTTGCCAGCCATGTTTTTTCATGAAGTTGGCAACACTCGCAATAGCGTCCTTAGGGCTTTGCTTTAAATCAATTTGACCATCGCCGTCACCATCGACCGCAAAGCTGCGAATACTGCTAGGCATGAACTGTGGCAGACCAATGGCGCCAGCATAGGAGCTATTCTGATTTAGGCAGGCACTAAAACGTGCGCTATTGATACCTTGACTACTATTTTTGGAGGGCAGCTTGCCACCCGCCCCAGTCCAGCACATCAGAATGAGTTCTTTGAGTTGGTCCTTGAAGAGTTGCTCACGTGCTGGTTTATTAGGGGTATCTGGGTAACTAAAGGCGAGGGTAGATAGAACGTCTTTCACCCTGAAATTGCCAGTTTGGCGTCCATAGATGGTTTCGATGCCAATAATGGCCACAATAATCTCAGCTGGCACCCCTGATTCTTGCTCAACTTGGCTCAAAAACGCTTGATTTTGGTCCCAAAAGACCCTGCCAGCCTTAAGGCGTACGGGCTCAATAAAGCGTTTGCGATAAGCCAGCCAGTTCTTCTTAAATGTATCCGATGGGGGTAATACCAATTTCCGAATTGAGGGAACCGTTTTAGCATCTAGGAAGCCCATTTCTAGGGCTGGGAGTGGGATTTCTTGGTTTTGGGAGACCTGGGTAAGGAGTTCGTTGAGGTTCTGGCTAAAACGCGCCTCGGTAGCGGCATCGTCAGTCTGGTTTACGATGGGCTGTTGTGATTGGGTTGGCTGTGTGGGGGTGCTAGAGCACCCTGCTAACGCAAGAGCAAGCAGTAGGTAGGAGACGCGAAAGTTCATGCTTAAGGTATTTTTATTGGTATTGGATTTTCGAATGTTGAGCACGTTTAATTAGATTATAAAAATTACAAATTTGCTATTGAGGATTTCGAGTAATGACAACAGGATACATAACTCATCCAGACTTTCTGAAACATGAGATGGGAAGCCATCATCCAGAGTGTCCAGAGAGAATTCAGGCGATCAATGATCAACTGATTCGCAGCGGTGTTGATCAATTTTTGCATCATTTAGATGCGCCATTGGCCACTGAAGACCAATTGGAATTGGTCCATAGTCCTGACCACGTTTCTTTTGTTCGAGATCGTGCCCCAGAGAGCGGGTATTTCATGCTCGATGGTGACACCATTATGAATCCCCATACTTACAGAGCTTCACTCAGAGCTGCAGGCGCTGCTATTGCAGGTGTAGATGCTGTGATGAAGGGTGAGGTTGAGAACGTATTTTGTGCTGTAAGACCGCCAGGACATCATGCGGAACCAACGCGTTCTATGGGATTTTGTTTATTTGATAACGTGGCGATTGCTGCGCGATATGCAATGGAAACATACGGCATTGAGCGTGTCGCCATCGTTGATTTTGATGTCCATCATGGGAACGGTACTGAAGCTGCTTTTTTCAATGACCCCAATGTCTTGATGTGCAGCTTTTTTCAACATCCTTTTTATCCCTATAGCGGCCTTGATCATGCTAACAATATGGTCAACGTACCTTTGCCTGCTGCAACTCGGGGCGATGTGGTGCGCTCCATTGTGGAAGAGCAATGGCTGCCAGCTTTGCGTAATTTTGAGCCTGAGCTCGTGATTATTTCAGCAGGGTTTGATGCCCATCGCGAAGATGATTTAGGTCAGATGGGCTTGGTGGAGGATGACTATGTCTGGATTACCAAACGTTTAAAAGAGATTGCTAATGAGTATGCGCAAGGACGCATTGTGAGCTGCTTAGAGGGTGGTTATAACCTCTCTGCTTTGGGCCGCAGTGTGGTGGCCCATATTAAAGCGCTAGCAGATATTTAATAAAAAATTTAGTAAAACAGAAATCGAAAGCTGAAGATGGCAAATATTTATGAACAAGGTTTGGCTCGCAATCCAGCCAACTACACCCCAATTACACCGCTCTTATTTTTAGAGCGCTCAGCAGAAATTTACCCCGATAAAACTGCCGTTATTCATGGGAAATTGCGTCAGACCTGGGCACAAACTTATGAGCGTTGCCGTCGCTTGGCTAGCGCCTTACAAAAGCATGGTGTTGGTTTGGGTGACACCGTAGCGGTGATGTTGCCCAACACGCCTCCAATGGTAGAAGCCCACTTTGGTATTCCAATGGCGGGTGCAGTTTTGAATGCTCTTAATACTCGTTTAGACGCAGAGACAGTGGCCTTTATGCTGAATCATGGCGAAGCTAAAGTAGTCATTGTTGATCCTGAATTTTCAGGGGTGATGAAAAAAGCGCTTGAGATTGCTAAGAAAGATTCTGGTCGTGATTTCTTGGTGGTAGATGTTGAAGAAAAAGAGTTTGAAGTTCCTGGCGAGAAGTTAGGCAAACTCACTTATGAGAAATTACTCTCCGAAGGGGATCCAAATTTTGCATGGCAAGTTCCCGCAGATGAGTGGCAAGCGATTTGCTTGAATTACACATCAGGAACTACTGGTAACCCTAAGGGTGTGGTGTATCACCATCGTGGCGCTGCAATAAATGCCGTTTCCAATGTGCTGGACTGGGATATTAATAAGCATCCCATCTACCTCTGGACTTTACCAATGTTCCATTGCAATGGTTGGTGCTTTCCATGGACTATCGCTGCTCGCGCTGGTGTCAACGTCTGCTTGCGTCGGGTTGATGCGCAACATATTTTTGCGGCAATTAAAGAGCATGGTGTGACCCACTACTGCGCAGCACCTATCGTGCATAACTTGTTGGTCAATGCGCCGGATGAGCTGAAGGTGGGAGTGCCCACAGGAGTTAAAGGCTTGATCGCCGGTGCCGCACCACCTGCATCGATTATTGAGGGTATGGAAAAGTTAGGATTTGATTTAACGCACGTCTATGGTTTGACTGAAACCTATGGGCCAGCAGCTGTGTGCGTTAAACAAGACGAGTGGAATAATGTTGATATCGGTGAGCGTGCTCGTTTAAATGCACGCCAAGGTGTGCGTTATCACATGCAACAGGCAATTGCTGTTCTTGATCCAGAAACCATGCAGGCGGTTCCAGCAGATGGTGAAACCATGGGTGAAATTATGTTCAAGGGCAATATTGCCATGAAGGGATACCTGAAGAACGAAAAAGCAACCCAAGAGGCATTTGAAGGTGGCTGGTTTCACTCGGGCGATTTGGCAGTAATGAATCCAGATGGCTATGTGAAGATGAAGGACCGCAGCAAAGACATCATTATTTCTGGAGGTGAAAATATTTCCTCTGTAGAGGTTGAGGATGTACTCTATCGACACCCAGCTATTAACGCTGCTGCGGTGGTTGCTAAGCCTGATCCTAAATGGGGTGAAACGCCTTGCGCCTTCTTGGAAATCAAACCTGGTTCAGAGGTGACTGCCGAGGAGATTAT
Source organism: Polynucleobacter sp. Fuers-14 (assembly GCF_018882045.1). Lineage (NCBI taxonomy): Bacteria > Pseudomonadati > Pseudomonadota > Betaproteobacteria > Burkholderiales > Burkholderiaceae > Polynucleobacter > Polynucleobacter sp. Fuers-14. The sequence continues at coordinate 52,848 of NZ_JACVPG010000013.1, forward strand.
TGCCCACTGTAAAAAGCATTTAGCAGGCTTTAAGGTTCCGAGAGCTATTGTCTTCTGTGAACTACCAAAGACCTCGACTGGCAAGATTCAGAAGTTTGAGCTTCGGAAACAGGCGGGTTCAGCTACCGCAATTGATGTTTAATTTGGCAAATATTCAGGTAAAATAAAACGATCGTGCTTTTTATTGAGGGTTTATCCTCGATTTATATATTATTGGAGAGGTTTGAGGGATGAAAGTCTTAGTGGCTGTAAAACGCGTTGTTGATTACAACGTCAAAATTCGGGTGAAATCAGACAACTCTGGAGTTGATTTGGCGAACGTCAAAATGAGTATGAATCCCTTTGATGAAATCGCAGTAGAGGAAGCGGTGCGTTTAAAAGAGGCGGGTGTCGCAACTGAGGTGGTTGTAGTATCTGCTGGTGCAACCCAATGCCAAGAAACCCTCCGTACCGCTTTAGCAATTGGCGCGGATCGTGCCATCCTGGTGGAGACAGATGTAGAGCTGCAACCTTTAGCAGTAGCGAAGATTCTCAAGGCGCTCTCTGATAAAGAGCAAGCGCAAATCATCATTCTTGGTAAACAAGCAATTGACGATGACAGCAATCAAACCGGTCAGATGTTCGCTAGCTTGCTGGATATTCCTCAAGCAACCTTTGCTTCTAAGGTTGTAGTTGCAGACGGCAAAGCCACTGTGACTCGTGAAGTCGATGGCGGCTTAGAAACTATTGCACTAACTTTGCCGGCAGTGATTACCACTGACCTGCGCTTGAATGAACCACGCTATGTCACTTTGCCGAACATCATGAAGGCCAAGAAGAAAACAATTGATATCGTGAAGCCTGAAGAATTGGGTGTCGATATTGCCCCACGCCTGAAAACACTTAAAGTAGAAGAGCCGCCAAAGCGCTCTGCTGGCGTGATGGTTGCTGATGTGGCAGCCCTTGTAGAAAAACTCAAAAATGAAGCGAAGGTGATCTAAATGGCTGCACTTGTTATTGCTGAACACGACAATCAATCATTAAAAGCGGCAACCCTTAATGCTGTAGCAGCTGCTTTGCAGTGCTCTCCTGAGGTGGATGTGCTCGTTGCTGGGAGTGGTGCTGATGCTGCTGCAGCTGCCGCAGCGCAAATTGCTGGCGTGCGCAAAGTCATTCAAATTGATGCCGCTAATTTGGCTGATCAATTGGCTGAACCTTTGGCTGCGCAGATCCTCTCCATTGCGAATGGCTATAGCCATATTCTCGCTCCTGCAACAGCCAATGGAAAGAATGTTTTGCCACGCGTTGCTGCTAAGTTAGATGTAGCTCAGTTGTCTGACATTACCAAAGTCATCTCTGTGGATACTTTCGAGCGTCCAATTTATGCGGGCAATGCGATTGCGACCGTGCAATCCACTGATCCAATCAAAGTGATTACTGTGCGTACTACTGGTTTTGATCCAGTTGCCGCTACTGGTGGTTCGGCTGCTGTAGAAAAAGCTGCTGTTGCTGATAGCAAAGCTTCATCATCCTTTGTTGGTCGTGAGCTGACTAAATCTGATCGTCCAGAATTGACCGCCGCCAAGATTATTGTTTCTGGTGGTCGCGGTTTGGGTTCTGGTGAAAAGTATCAGGAGCTCATTGCACCTTTGGCCGACAAGCTCGGTGCTGCTTTGGGTGCATCTCGTGCTGCGGTGGATGCGGGTTACGTTCCCAATGATTATCAAGTGGGTCAGACTGGCAAGATTGTCGCTCCTCAGCTTTACATCGCTGTTGGTATCTCTGGTGCCATCCAACATTTGGCTGGTATGAAAGACTCCAAAGTGATCGTCGCAATCAACAAAGATCCAGAGGCGCCAATATTTGGTGTTGCTGACTATGGTCTAGTGGCGGATTTGAACATTGCTGTGCCGGAGTTAACAAAAGCACTTGGTTGAGTTGAAGATTGAAGTTAAAGATTAATTAAGCATGAAACTGTATAAAGAGGAGTTGTAATGCCATACGTAGCCCCAGTGAAAGATATGTTGTTTGTGATGAATGAACTAGCTGGGCTATCAGATGTTGTTGCCTATCCCTCCTATGCTGATGCGGGTGCGGATGTAGATTTGGCCCCTGCGATCTTGGAGGAGTCAGCCAAATTTAACCAAGACGTAGTGGCGCCCCTCAATTGGGCTGGCGACCAGACCCCAAGTTCCTTAAAAGATGGTGTAGTAACAACTACCCCTGGCTTCAAACAAGCTTTCGAGCAATACGCTGCTGCTGGTTGGCAAGGTGTCATTCATCCCGCAGAGTTTGGTGGACAAGGTTTACCAAAATTGATCTCTACTGCATGTTTAGAGATGGTGAATGCAGCCAATCTTTCTTTTGCATTATGTCCTTTGCTAACTGATGGTGCTATTGAAGCTCTCTTAACTGCTGCTAGCCCAGAACTTCAGGAGCAATACGTTCCGAAGATGATTTCTGGTGAGTGGACTGGAACAATGAATTTGACTGAGCCGCAAGCTGGCTCTGATCTTGCGATGGTTCGCTCACGTGCTGTTCCAGAGGGTGACGGTACTTACAAGATTTTTGGTACCAAAATTTATATCACCTATGGTGAGCACGATATGGCTAAGAATATTATCCATTTGGTGTTAGCCAGAACACCCGATGCGCCAGAGGGCGTAAAGGGTATTTCCTTATTTGTAGTGCCGAAGTTTATGGTGAATAAAGATGGTTCATTAGGTGAGCGTAATGACGTACATTGCGTTTCGATTGAGCACAAGTTAGGCATTAAAGCGAGCCCAACTGCGGTTCTACAATTTGGTGACCACGGTGGTGCTATCGGTTATTTGGTTGGCGAAGAAAATCGCGGTCTTGAATATATGTTCGTAATGATGAATGCGGCTCGCTTTGCAGTAGGTATGCAGGGTGTGGCTGTTGCAGAACGCGCATATCAAAAGGCAGTGCAATACGCCAAAGATCGAGTACAAAGCCGTGACCTAACCGGTTCACCGGGCCCTGTTGCAATTATTCATCAACCTGATGTGAAGCGCATGTTGATGACGATGCGTGCCTACACAGAAGCATCGCGTGCATTAGCCTACTACGCTGCTTCTGCCTATGATGCACAGCATGCTGCTCCTGATGAAGCGGTTCGCAAAGCCAATCAAGCTATCTATGAATTCTTGGTCCCAATCGTTAAGGGCTTTTCTACAGAAATGTCGATTGAAGTGGCTAGTCTGGGGGTTCAAGTGCATGGTGGTATGGGCTTTATCGAAGAAACTGGCGCAGCGCAGTATTACCGTGATGCCCGCATCTTGACGATTTACGAAGGCACTACTGCAATTCAGGCGAATGACTTAGTTGGTAGAAAAACAGTACGTGATGGTGGGGCGATTGCCAAAGAGCTTTCCCAAAGAATTGCTGCTACTGAAAAAGATTTAGCTGCCAGTGGAAGTGCTGATGCTAAAGCGGTTCTCAAGCAACTCACTTTGGCACGCGCGGCCTTCGAACAAGCAGTTGCATACATTGTTGCGAATGCAAAGACGGACATCAAGGCTGTCTATGCCGGTAGCTTTGCTTACTTACGCTTATCTGGCTTGGTATTGGGCGGCTGGCAAATGGCGAGAGCACTGTTAGCTTCTGAGCGTTTGCGTGATGATGATCCAAAATTCTATGGCGCGAAGATTGCTACTGCCCGTTTCTTTGCTGAGAATCTCATGCCTCAAGCACAAGCTCTGGCAACTTCGATTGTTGAAAGCGGTCACTCTACCAATGCCCTAGAAGTAGAGCAGTTCTAAAGGGGCGCAAAAGAGAATAAAAAAACCGCTCTTAAGAGCGGCTCTTGCAAAATGAAAGCTATCTGCAATTATTGGGATAGCTTTTTTGCTTCATAGATTTGAGAAATGAAGAATTGCTCAAATGAGACTGCTAAAAAAGTCATCATTACACCAGCACCCAATACCAAAGAGAAAATTACTGTCAGTATCTCGAGCCAGCCAGAGCGACTCCGTCGGTGTTCTTCAATGCCGGGATTAAATTGGGCATCCCACTTCTCATCCAAGCGAAGACCAAAGGCAATGGTGGTTAACCAGCTTGCTTCAATAGCCATAAAACCAAAAGTAACGAGCACCCATCCTGGCGCCGAATGAAAGTGGGCGTCCTTAAGAATGACCCAGCCTACTGCGCCACCTATCAAGGCAAATAGCTGAACCCATGCCCAAAAAGATTTGAGTCCTTGTAGATAAAAACAATTGAGGCCGCTGCCCGGAAGGAGTAATCCGAGTGCGCAAAAAAGAAGTTTGGATTTTTTCATGAATCTTTCAGTGATATTGCTAATGAATAATTGAGTGCTTACTTAGTGTTGTTTGGCTTTTGAATAAAACTGAGTACTTCACGATCAGTGCCGATCATGAGTAATTGATCACCATTGCGCACAATGCTGCGATAGTCATTTAACTCATAGAGGAAATCATTTTCTAATTCCATACGCTGAGGGTTGCAAGCCATCTTGGTGCTGGCGATTTGCTTAAGAGAAAAACCGCGGGCGTCTTCATCGAGGGTTGCAGTAAACCGATTGCATCCTGTCGAGCCGCTCAGTCGTTGTCCGCTAGCATCAAAAATGATTTGAATCGGGTTGCTGGCATCGCCTTGCGGAATTTGACGGGTACGCACCTCTCCATTGCTATTGGGGGGTAAGTTCCAGCGGGTCAGCTCCCATTTGGTATTTTTGAGTTCGCTGCTTGGTGGGCTTATTTTGGCTCCACATGGAGGTATGACGTTTGCGCAGCCACTTAAAAGTCCAAGACTTAGGCAAGAAAGTGTCAGAAAGAACCCTTTTGAAGGCCTTCTGAGGGAGTCTAAAAGTCTGGATTTAAGGATCATATTTACCTAAGTTATTGTTTTTAATGTAATTTTTATCTAAGTACACATTCTATTCTACTGTCTTAGATGCTTAAATAGGTGGAAGAAGTAGGGGTTTTCGTCTAGAATATGAGGTTTTCCGCTCTACCGTATCTTTATTTGGTGAGCTGGAGCCCAAAGTTTTTTGTAGAAATTTCATTGGGTTGTAATCAACCTGTTTTCATTTTAGATTTTAAGGAATAAGTATGGTCGTCATTCGACTGGCACGCGGCGGTTCTAAGAAGCGCCCTTTTTACAGCATTGTTGCTACTGATAAACGCAACCGTCGTGACTCGAATTTTATCGAGCGTATTGGTTACTTCAATCCACAAGCAGCGGCAACTGAGCAAGCAATGCGTATTGCTCAAGACCGTTTGACATACTGGACTGGTGTTGGCGCGCAGGTTTCCCCAACAGTAGTTCGTTTGATCAAAAACAATCCAGCTGTTTAATATTCGATTGCTAAAAACTTCATCGATGTGATGAGGTTTTTAGCGGCAGAATTTATAGTAGTTCTATTTTGGGAAAATAAGGTGTCTTACAAATGAGTACGCCTTCCCTGAATGATTTGATTGAGCTTGGCGCCATATCTGAGGCGCAAGGTTTGCAAGGCCAAGTGAAGGTAAGACCTCACTCATCAGAGCCTGTAGCACTTCTTTCTTCTAAATCCATTTGGCTGTCTCTGATTCCTCGTAGGGATGCGGGCGTTTCTGCGTCACTAGAGCCAGCCTCTTTGACGCAATACAAAGTGAAAAGCGCCAAGATGCATAGCGGTAATGTGGTGCTTACTCTGGATGGGGTAACTGATCGTGATCAGGCACTCGCATTAAAAGGTTCTCGTATCTTGGTGGCACGCGATGCGTTTCCAAAGGCGGATAGTGATTCCTATTACTGGGTTGATCTGATTGGTTGTCATGCCGTGAATTTGCAAGGCGAAGCGCTTGGTGAAGTGATTGATGTCACTGAGAATGGTGCACATGGTGTTATCGCGATTGGTAATCCAGAAACTAAAAAGATTGTGTATTTGGTGCCGTTTGTAAAAGAAGTAGTGCAAAACGTCGACTTGCCAAATAAAACGATTACTCTTGATTGGCAGTCTGACTGGCAATAAGAACGCAAAGATCAATTTCAAAAATAATTACCGATATGCGCTTTGATGTAGTCACCTTGTTTCCTGAAATGTTCTCTGCATTAACGCAGTGGGGCATTACTGGTCGCGCATGTGAACAATCATTAGCCAGCATTCATCTTTGGAATCCTCGTGACTTTTGCTCTGATCCTCGTAAAACCGTGGACGACCGTGCTTATGGCGGTGGACCTGGCATGGTGATGATGGCCAGGCCCTTAGAAGATGCAGTCGCCGGAATTAAGGCAGCCCATCAGGCGGCAAACATCAAATCAGGCCCAATTTGCTTATTGGCACCCCAGGGCGAGCGTTTTACTCAGAAGATAGCGGCAGATATCCTGGATTACGGCAATTTGAGCTTTATTTGTGGTCGATATGAGGCCATTGACCAACGTTTTGTCGACCGAAACGTCGATTTACAGCTTTCTATCGGTGATTTTGTACTTTCTGGGGGCGAAATCCCCGCTATGGCCATGATGGATGCGGTCATTCGATTGATCCCAGGGGCGCTTGGGGATGGCGAATCTGCCACTCAGGATAGCTTTATGAACGGTCTTTTGGACTATCCGCACTACACCCGCCCTGAAATATATGAAAATTTATCCGTCCCGGACGTGCTTTTGGGCGGACATCACGCTAAAATAGCGGATTGGCGTCGGCAGAAGTCTTTAGAGCTGACGTTCAGGTTAAGGCCGGACTTAATTGAATCGGCCAGAGCCAAAGGGTTGCTAACCCGAGAAGATGAACAATTTCTTCGCTCTCTGTAAATACTTTCAGTAGTGTGCAGTGGTGAATAGGTGGTTTAGTTTTTTGGTTTAGTGAAATTGTTTTAACTGCATCCTCTATTAGGTCCGTTGATTTAGGTCTCGGGATTAAACGCTAATACGATGTTTAAGGATTAAAAATGAATTTAATTGAAAAAATTGAGCAAGAAGAAATTGCTCGCTTAAGTGCTAACAAGGTTTTGCCAAGCTTTGCTCCTGGCGATACAGTAGTTGTTGGCGTGAACGTTGTTGAAGGTGCGCGTAAGCGTACTCAGGCGTTTGAAGGTGTTGTGATTGCAAAGCGCAATCGCGGACTCAATTCCAGCTTTATCGTTCGCAAGATTTCATCTGGCGAAGGTGTAGAGCGTACATTCCAAACTTACTCACCATTGATCGCTAGCATTGAAGTGAAGCGTCGCGGTGATGTACGTCGTGCTAAGTTGTACTACTTGCGTGATCGTTCAGGTAAGTCTGCACGTATTAAAGAGAAGCTTCCTGCACGTAAAGTAGCAGTAGCAACTCCAGCCGCATAATTAATGCTGGCTTGATTTAAAAAGGCGGCCTCGGTCGCCTTTTTTGTTGCCTTAGAATATGAATATGTCCAAGACCTCAACACCTGAAGATAATGCAATCAATGTTGCTGCGCCTCCAGGGTTTGATGCACAGGCAATTCCGGTTCATGCGGTGTGTGCTGGTGAAAAAAAGGTAGCACCAGAGTTTTTGGAGCCGTCAGGCTTAAAAGCGCGTTTGCAATCACCGCCCCAATGGGAGCCGGAGATTACCGATGAAAACCGTCATGTGATTGCGGCTGACATTATTGCTAAGCGCCAAGCCGTCGGAAAAGTCACTAAAGCAGCAGTACTGATTCCACTGCTATTGAAGGAGGGTGGTTTGTCAGTATTGCTCACGCAAAGAACCAATCATTTGCGCGATCATGCAGGCCAAATTAGTTTTCCAGGGGGCCGTATGGATCCTGAGGATCAAAGTCCTAATGACACCGCCTTGCGTGAGAGCAAAGAAGAAATCGGATTAGATCCTGGGCGAGTGGAGATTATTGGTCATTTGCCACAGTATTTAACGGTTTCTGGCTATAGCGTTACACCAGTAGTAGGATTGGTCCAAGCTCAGGCAGAATATGTCTTAGACGAGTTTGAGGTGGCCGATGTCTTTGAGGTGCCCCTGAGTTTTTTGTTAGATCCCGCTAATCATCAAGTCAGATTGTGGCAAAGTGAGCAGGGTGGACGACGTTTTTATTCAATGCCTTATGAGAACCGCTTTATTTGGGGTGCCACTGCGGGAATGTTGCGTAACCTTTATCATTTATTAAAAGTATGACTTTCTTTTCTATTCTCTTCGCCCTTATTGCTGAGCAATACCGCCCAGTCACTTCAAGCCATTGGATTGCGCGCGTATGTGCTCGCTGGCTAGATTGGGTTGCTGCTGAGTTCGGCGGCAAGACTGAAGACGGTGCGGGCCCTATCGGTGCTCGCATAGCCTGCTTGGTGGCCTTCATACTGCCAACTTTTTTAGTCTTCATTGTGTATGTCACTTGTATGGTGACTTATCCAATCTTGGGTTTTCTTTGGAATATCGTCATCGCTTATTTGTTTTTTGGTTTTCGGCAGTTCAGTCATTCTTTTACTGCCGTGCATGAAGCAATTGAAGCGCATGACTTACCTGCTGCGCGTGCGGCCTTGGGTGAGTGGTATGGCCCTGAATTAGACACTTCTAATCTTACAGAGACTGAGGTGATTTCTTTGGCACTAGAACGCGCCATCATCGGTTCACACCACCATGTGTTTGGTGTGTTGTTCTGGTTCATGATGCCAATGGGCCCGGCTGGTGTTGTGCTCTACCGCTTGGCTGATATTGCTTCTCAACGTTGGTCAGAGCGTGGTGACTTTAACCTCAGCGAATCTGCCCGTCATTTCTTCTACGTTTTGGATTGGGTTCCTGCGCGTATTACCGCGATGGGCTTTGCCATTGTTGGTAACTTCGAAGGCGCTGTATATGGCTGGCGCTATCTCACGCAAAAATGGTCAGACTCTTTGTCCGCAGTAATTTTGGCGGCAGGGAGTGGTGCGTTGGGTGTACGTCTTGGTGAGCCAATGAGTGAGCCTGATAGTGATGAGGCATTACGTATGGCTGAAGCCGGTGAACCGGTTATTTATGAAGTAGGTCTTGAGCCTACTGAGCGTTCGATGCGCTCTGCGGTAGGACTGGTATGGCGCTTAGTTATCGCTTGGATGGCTTTGTTGCTAATGCTGACCATCGCTCTTTGGCTTGGCTAATTCCCTGAATTTGTACATCAGCTGTTTTTGAATCCGAGTGCAGCTGTCTAAATAGTGCCAGTCTTTCTGGCGCTATTTCATTTCTATCTACCGCTTCTCTTACTGCGCAATCTGGCTCAGTCAAATGGGCGCAATTATGAAAGCGGCACTTACCTAGCAAGTCTTTAAATTCTCTAAAGGCATGTTGCAGTTCACTCACGGACATATGCGCCAAACCAAACTCTTGGAATCCGGGAGAATCAATCAGGGCGCCAAGCTTACCGGTTGTATCTTTCCCCCATGCCTCAGGCAATTCAAAGTAACGACAGGCAGTAGTAGTGTGTTTGCCAGTGTCTAAGCGCACAGAATATTCTTGAGTCAGTGCGGCAGCATTGGGTATCCAGGCATTTAATAGGCTGGACTTACCCATACCAGACTGGCCCACAAAGACTGAGACCTTGCCTTGTAGTGCCGTACGTAATGCATCAATGGATGCGGGATCAAATTTGGCAGAAACTTCGCTGACTTGGTAGCCCATGCGAGCATAGGGCGCAATGATTTTGCGAGCATGCTCAAGATTATCTTTAAGGTCACATTTATTGAGCAAAATATGTAGACCAATTTGATTGGCTTCCGCTGCTACTACCGCCCTTCCCAATAAGTCTGGCGAGAAAGCAGGTTGAGTAGCAAGTACTACCAAGATTTGATCCACATTCGATGCAATCAACTTGCTCTTAAATGCATCCGAGCGATAGAGAAGATTTTCTCGAGGTTCAATTTTGATAATACGTGCTTGATCAGCTGAAGTCATTTCAAGCAACATGCGATCACCCACGGCGCCGATATGCTGCTTAGCTGGAGTGCTGACTTGTATTAATGGACCATCAGGTGATTCATGGCCATTGGCATCCTTAATTAAACGCTGCGCTAAATAATGCCTTCCGTAGGAGGCAATGAGTAGCGCATGAAATTGCTCCATCGTTATGAGCTAAACCGCTGTAAGTTAGCAATGCGCAAGGGCGCAGGCGGATGCGAGCTATAAAAAGCGGTATAGATCGGATCGGGAGTGAGGGTCGAGGCATTATCTTGATATAACTTCACTAGTGCCGCAATTAAATCTTTTGCGGAAGATTTCTCAGCGGCAAATCCATCTGCCTCGTACTCATGCTTACGAGAGGCCAAACTAGAAAGTGGCGTGAAGAAAAAGCTAAATACAGGTGAGACCAGCATAAAGAGTGCCAATGCAAGGCCACCGTTATAACCATTGAGGTTGGGCATCACGCCTAAGTCAGTGTAGAACCAGACTTTGGTGCTGATCCAACCCAATAGAGCAAACATCCCAAAGCTGAGAGCGAACGAGACCAAGAGACGTTTACGAATATGTTTGCATTTGAAATGGCCAAGCTCATGTGCGAGAACCGCCTCGACTTCGCCCGGATTAAGCTTTTCAATCAAGGTGTCAAAAAATACAATGCGCTTGGCTTTACCCATGCCGGCAAAGAATGCATTGCCGTGAGCGCTACGTTTACTGCCGTCCATCACAAACAGACCTTGGCTCGCAAAGTCGCAGCGTTTCAGTAGCGCTTCAATCTGTGTTTTTAAAGGACCATCTTCTAAGGCTTGAAACTTATTGAAAAGTGGTGCGATAAAAGTTGGGAAGATCCACTGCATGAGCAAGCTAAATGCTGTCAACACTGCCCATGCCCAAAGCCACCATAACTCACTAGCCTTAGACATTAAAGTCAGAATGACCCACAGTAGTGGAATGCCAATCGCGCCGCCCACTGCCATTCCTTTAAACATATCCGTGAAGAATAGTTTTTTACCCATGCGGTTAAATCCAAAGCGTTCCTCTAAATGGAACTGCTTGTACCAGGAGAAAGGCATATCAATCACGCCAGAAATGATCACGACGGAAACCAGTAGAGCAATTTGTTGAGCAATGCCTTCGCCCAAAAATTGCAGTAATGCCATGTTCAGAATCTGTAGGCCACCCAATAAGGTGAAGCCAATTAAAATGATAGCGCTGACCCCATTCTCTAAAATACCAAGGCGTAATTTAGCGATGGTGTAGTCAGCTGCTTTTTGATGTTCAGCTAAAGTCACTTTTTCAGCGAAATCCGTGGGGACGGCATTACGATGCTGCGCCACATAGCGAATTTGACGTTGGGAAAGCCAGTGGCGTAAGCCAAAGCTAGCAATAAAGGCAATTAGAAAAATAATTGTGAATGTCATGAGATCATTATAGATATGAGCGAGCAAACTAACACTACAACCACAGCAGCAGTCACAGCGGCAACCAAGGCGGCGCCAGCGAATGAACACCTGATTTGGGTGGATATGGAGATGTCAGGCCTAAACCCGGAAACCGAACGGATTCTGGAAATTGCTATTATCGTGACAGATGCCCACCTCAATACTATTGCCACGGCCCCAGTCTGGGTAGTGCATCAGGAGGATGTCGTTTTGGATGCCATGGATGCCTGGAATAAAGGTACGCATGGGCGATCTGGTTTGATCGATAAAGTGAAGGCATCCACTTTAGATGAGGCAACGGCGGAGGCAGAATGTATTGCCTTCTTAAAGAAATATATTAAAGCCGGTATCGCCCCAATGTGCGGCAATACGATTGGGCAAGACAGACGCTTTATGGCGAAATACATGCCGAAGTTAGAGGCTTACTTTCATTATCGAAACATTGATGTTTCTACTTTGAAAGAGCTTTGTAAGCGTTGGCATCCTGAGTTGGTGAAAGGCTTCACAAAGAACCAGGCGCATACAGCATTAGCAGACATAGAAGAGTCTATCGAAGAGCTAAAGTATTACCGTGAGAAATTTATTGTGCCGCTTCCTCAGTAGCCATCTCAAAAGAAAAGGTCCGCAATGCGGACCTTTTTATTGATGGTTGGAGCGAATCAAGCCCCAGTTTTCTTAAGGGCACTTTTTGGTCTAAAGATTTTAATGACTGTTTCGTTAGTTTCGATATACGGGCCGCCAATTAAATCAATGCAGTAAGGCACCGCTGCAAAGATGCCGGGAACAATCGATTTACCGTTCTCGTCTTTCAGGCCTTCAAGCGTTTCTGCAATTGCCTTAGGTTGTCCGGGCAGGTTAATGACCAGTGCGGCATGACCATCAATTTCTCTGAGGACAGCTGTCTGTCTGGATAGAATAGCGGTCGGTACAAAGCTCAAGCTAATTTGACGCATTTGCTCACCAAACCCAGGCATCTCACGAGTACCAGCTTCACGAGTGGCCTCAGGGGTCACATCTCTTCTAGAGGGCCCAGTGCCACCTGTAGTAAGAACGAGGTCGCAACCTAGCTCATCTACAAGCTCAATGATCGACTCGGTAATGGCTTCCGACTCATCAGCAATGAGGCGCTCATGAAAAACACAGGGATTGCTAATGGCTTTAATGAGCCAGGTTTGTAGGGCGGGAATGCCTTCATCCTGGTAGACGCCTTTGCTAGCGCGATCCGAGATGGAGATGAGGCCAATTTTGACCTCATTAGGGCTGTTTCGTTTCAGGGCTTCTGTATGCTTCATGTTTCTATTCTAGCTATTATTAGGGTATGTTTACATATACATCCAACCAGTTTCAAGAAATCATCGATTTCATGCTCAAAGAGGCCAAAAGAAGGGGTGCCTCAGATGCCGTAGCGGAGGTTTCGGAGGGTCAGGGCCTCTCCGTTACTGTTCGTAAGGGTGAGGTTGAGACTATAGAGCAAAGTCTGGATAAGCAAGTGGGGGTCACCGTATTTTTGGGTCATCACCGCGGTAACGCCAGCACTAGCGATTTCTCAAAAGCATCATTAAAGGCAACGGTTGATGCTGCCTATCACATCGCACAACACACGGCAGAGGATTTGTGTGCAGGTCCTGCTGAGGCTGATCTCTTAGAAAAAAGTCCGCTGGATTTAGATTTGTTTCATCCATGGAATATTGATGCAGCTGCTGCAGTAGAAATCGCACGTAGTGCTGAGGGCGCGGCATTTTCAGTGAGCAAAAAAATTAAAAATAGTGATGGCGCATCGGTATCCGCACACCATGCGCATTTCATGATGGGAACGTCGCATGGATTTATGGGCGGCTATCCTTTTTCTCGTCACTATATTTCTTGTGCGCCAATCGCTAGCGAAGGTGGCAAGAAAGCTCACATGCAACGTGACGATTGGTACTCCAGCTCCCGCATTCCTGAGGAGTTGGCCGATCCTGCCGCAATCGGAACGTATGCAGCTCAGCGGGCCTTGTCGCGCCTCAAGGCCAGATCTTTGACAACTCGACGTTGCCCGGTGATCTTTGAAGCGCCTCTCGCTGCGGGATTATTGGGAGGTCTAGTACAAGCTGTTTCAGGCGGCGCTTTGTATCGCCGCTCCAGCTTTCTACTCGATAGTCTGGGTAAGCAAGTGTTGCCCAAACATATCAGCTTGTTTGAAGATCCACATCTGAAGTCAATGACTGGTAGTGCACCTTTTGACGAAGAGGGCGTCAAAACTTCTGCTAGAACAGTGGTAGATAAAGGAATACTCGAAGGTTATTTTTTATCGACTTATTCTGCTCGCAAGTTGGGCATGAAAACCACCGGTAATGCTGGTGGGTCACATCACCTGACTTTACAAAGTAAGAAAACGCCTAAGGGTGGCTTGCCTGCACTATTAAAAGAAATGGGAACCGGTTTATTGGTGACAGAATTAATGGGGCAGGGCGTCAATTACGTGACTGGCGATTATTCTCGTGGTGCATTTGGTTACTGGGTTGAGAATGGAGTTATTCAATACCCTGTTGAAGAGGTTACGATCGCTGGTAATCTACGCGATATGCTGATGGATATTCAGTTAATTGGCAGTGATACCCTCATTCGTGGCACCAAAGAAACGGGATCGATTTTGCTGGGCTCAATGACGGTTGGTGGAAAATAAAGCAAGACAATCAATGCGGACTCTAAAAATAGTATCAATATAAAACTTCATTATTTTTAAAAGGGGTGACGGAAATGCAAAGACGTTCATTTTTAAAGAAAGCCACTATTGGTGCCGGAGTTGCTGCCTTAGCAGCGCCATCTCTTGCACAAAGTTTGCCAACTCTGAACTGGCGTTTGGTTTCGAGCTTCCCTAAATCATTAGATACTTTATTTGGTACGCCTGAAGTATTTGCTAACGCTTTGCGTAAAGCTACTGACGGAAAATTTAACGTCAAGGTATTTGCAGCTGGTGAAGTCGTTCCAGCTCTTCAGGTATTGGATGCCGTACAAAACGGCACCGTAGAGTGTGGGCATACCGCAAGTTATTACTACCTAGGTAAAAATAGTGCTTTCATCTTCGATACTGCTGCACCATTTGGTTTAACTGCTCGCCAACAGTCTGCTTGGATGCTGCATGGTAATGGCATGAAGTTAATGCGCGAACTCTATGCCAGCTACAACATTGTGAATTTCTTAGGCGGCCAAACTGGCACGCAAATGGGTGGATGGTTTCGAAAAGAAATTAAATCACCAGAAGACCTCAAGGGCCTGAAATTCCGTATCGCCGGATTTGCAGGGCAGGTGCTTGCAAAGCTTGGTGTAGTGCCACAACAGCTTCCGGCCGGTGAGATTTATTCGGCTCTGGAAAAAGGCACAATTGATGCTGCTGAATTTGTTGGACCCTATGACGATGAAAAGCTAGGCCTAGCAAAGGTTGCCAAGAATTACTACTACCCAGCTTTCTGGGAGGGTGCCGCTGGACTTTCTTTCTTGGTCAATAAAAAGCAGTGGGATTCTTTACCGCCTGCCTATCAGGCAGCATGGGAGGCGGCTTGTTTCGAAGCGCATACTGATATGTGCGCAAAGTACGATGCGCTTAATCCACCTGCATTGCAACGTCTTTTGCAAAATGGTGCTGTACTCCGCAAGTTTAATACTTCTATCCTGGATGCGTGTTTTAAAGCAAGCCAAGAAACCTATGCCGAGGAGTCTGCGAAGAATCCGCAATTCAAAAAGATTTTTGAGGACTACCGCGCATTTAGAAACATGGAAGCGCAGTGGTTTAATGTGGCTGAGCAAGCGTTTGCTCAATATAGTTTTAGCAAGAAACTCTGAAACTTAAACTATCTGGTAAAGGCTACACTCAAAGGATGCTCCTTTCACTGCAACCCGTATGAATCTCTCTGAAATCTGGGTCTGCATTAAGCAACATCCTTTATCTCGGGTAGGTCCGGGATTGGTTACGGGTGTGGCGGATGATGATCCTAGTGGGATCGTCACTTATTCTCAAGCGGGTGCGCAATTTGGCCTAAATATGCTTTGGACAATGCCCTTTGCATATCCTTTGATGTCGACAATTCAAGTCTTATGCGCTCGTATCGGTAGGGTGACTGGCCGTGGTTTATCCGCCAATATGAAGTTGGCTTTTCCGCCAGTTGTATTGGTTTCTCTAGTGTTGCTGCTATTGATTGCAAATGTTCTCAATATCGCTGCAGATATTGCTGCGATGGGTGAGGTGGCACAGTTGGTTACGGGTATTAATTGGCATATCATGACCGGCCTCTTTGTATTGTTGACTTTGGTTTTGCAGATACTGATTCCTTATCGCCACTATGTTTTCTTTTTGAAGTGGTTATCACTTTCTCTACTGGCGTATGGTGCCGTCCTTTTTACGGTGCATATTTCTTGGGGCGATGTTATCTGGAGCACCTTCTTTCCTCAGTTGACTTGGAGTGCGGATTCGGCTGCAGTAGTGGTCGGGATCTTTGGCACTACCATTAGTCCTTATTTATTTTTTTGGCAATCCTCTCAGGAAGTGGAGGATATGAACTTGCGTGGTCAGCCCAGTCTGCTTGAACAGAAAAATCCTGAGGTGGTGACAGCGGAGCTCAGAAGAATTCGTTGGGATACTTGGAGCGGCATGTTGTACTCCAATGTGGCTGCGTACTGCATTATTCTCGCTACGGCAGTGACCCTCTATGCTGCCGGTGTACGTGACATCAATACCGCGGCCGAGGCTGCATCGGCATTAAGACCACTTGCCGGCGAGTTTACCTTTCTGCTTTTTGCGCTGGGGATCTTGGGCGTCGGGCTGATGGGTGTACCGGTTCTTGCTGGCTCGGCTGCCTATGCTTTGTCAGAAGTGTTTGGCTGGCGCTCTAGCTTGGAGGATAGCGCTTCTCAAGCAAGCAAGTTTTACGCCATCATTGCTCTGAGCGTGTTGATTGCTCTGGCGATTCAATACTCACCCATTAGCCCTATGAAGGCCTTATTTTGGAGTGCGGTAATCAATGGAATTGTCGCTGTACCACTCATGGTGGCCATTATGGTTTTGTCATCAAAACAGTCAGTGATGGGGGCTCATGTCGCCTCTTTGAGTATGAGGATTTTCGGATGGCTAGCCACAGGCTTTATGGCTGTAGCCGCTGCCTACCTATTCATAGCTTGGTAAAATCGCTGGATGCTTGATTTACTCTTTACCTCCTTGGTGCAATCTTTTAACGCACATTCTTTGATATTTTTTGTGTGTGCGGTAATTAGCGTCATTATTGTCGGTATATCCAAAAGTGGCTTCGGTGCTGGGCTCGGTATTCTCTCTTTACCTTTAATGGCAAGTCAGTCCAGTATTAATGAAGCCCTGGCAATCTTGTTGCCGCTATTGATTGCCATCGATTTGGTTGGCTTAGGCCGCTTTATTCGTAATGCTAATTGGCGTATTCTCAAGATCATTATTCCACCGGCAATAGCGGGGCTTTTGTTGGGAATGATTTTCTTTACTGCCATCACGCCTCAGATATTAACTCTATCGATTGGTATTTTTACCCTACTCTTTTTGATTCAGAATCTTGCCATGTCACGCATGGATTTAAAGGAGACTAAGCCTTATCCTTGGCTTGGGCGCGTAATGGGCTTAACGTCTGGTTTCACTTCTTTTGTAGCACATATTGGTGGGCCGCCGATAACGGTGTATATGCTCAGAGAAAAACTCCTGCCGATGGTGTACACCTCGACCCTGGGAGTCTTTTTCACGATCATTAATTTTGGGAAGCTAGGCCCTTACGCCTATTTGAATCTGCTGAATTTCCAGCAGCTGGCAACTTCCATCATCTTGTTACCTTGCGTGCCAGTAGGGGTCTACTTTGGCTTTTATCTTGCCAAAAGAATCTCAATGAAATGGTATTACCGAACAGTGAGATTCTTTTTGTTGATTGCCAGCATCAAGTTAATAGCGGATGGGCTTATTTAGCCGCCAATACTTCTTGCAAGAAGCGCGAGATATCCATGAGCTCTTCATGATTAACGGAGTGTTCCATGGGGTATTCATTCCAATCTACTTGATAACCCATTTGTTCTAGTAAGGCATGCGATGCTTGGGCGCGATCAACAGTAACCACTGGATCATAAGTACCATGCGCCATAAAGATGGGCGTCTTGGCATTTGCTGCATGCTTTTCAATATTGGCAGTCATTGCTAAGGGTAGATAGCCTGATAGGGCAATAATGCCGGCAAGTCTGTGTGGAAAACGTAAGCCAATATGCAAGGCCATTGCGCACCCTTGAGAAAAGCCAGCCAAAACAATCTTGTCATAGGCAATCCCGCGCTCAGCCTCATTTTCGATTAACTGAACAATCGCCGCTGCCGATTTTTGAATGCCTGCCGCATCTTCTTGATCCATCAGGTTTCTGCCAATGATGTCATACCAGGCTGGCATAACGTAACCGCCATTGACGGTGACGGGCATGCTTGGGGCGCTCGGAAATACAAAGCGAATGCCAGGGCATCCAGCTAGCTTTAATTCAGGAATGATGGGTACAAAATCATTGCCGTCGGCTCCAAGACCATGCAACCAGATAACGGCAGCTGTTGGATTCGGGCTGGTTTCCAATTCAATACAAGGGAGCATATTTATTTTCTCTAAAGTATGTTTAGTTGATGATTATCGACGGATACAGGTTTCTGCATTCTAAGTTGATACCCTGAGGGGTCTAAAGATGGGTAGAATCTCCCTGTTCCCCCATTTATTAGGTCATCCATGAACTCTAAAAAGCTAACCAACTTTATTCTAGGGGCGATGGTCTTAGGTGTCTTGGTTGGCTATCTTGTCAACTTGTACGGCGCAGGAACTTCTTTCCCCGATCAGTACGTCCTTTACATCTCAATCTTGACAGATGTCTTTTTGCGTTTGATTAAGATGATCATTGCTCCCTTGGTATTTGCCACCTTGGTTGTTGGTATTGCCAAAATGGGTGATGCCTCGACTATCGGTAGAGTGGGTTTAAAAACCTTCTCTTGGTTTATTTCCATGTCGCTGGTTTCTTTATTGTTGGGCTTGGTCATGGTCAATATTCTGCATCCGGGTATTGGCGTGGAATTAACTCTGCCGGAGATCGCAGCCAATACTGGATTAAATAAAGCGAGCCTTAATTTTCCAGATTTTGTGAGACATATTTTCCCGGTCAGCATCTTTGATGCGATGGCTAAAAATGAGATCTTACAGATCGTAGTTTTTGCTGTTTTCTTTGGTGTTGGCGCAGCAGGCATGGGGGCTAGAGCAGATGAGTTCATTCGTAATCTGGATATGCTCTCCCACATCATGCTCAAGATTACGACTGCAGTAATGAAGATGGCTCCTATCGCAGTCTTCTCGGCAGTTTCATCCGTCATTGCGGAAAATGGTGTCAGCATATTGATGACCTACGGAAAATTCATGCTGAGTTTTTATGCTGCTATTTTCACCTTATGGATCGTCATCATTCTGATTAGCTCCTTGGTATTAAAAAATCGTACTTGGACTTTAGTGAAGATGTTGCGAGAACCCGCCTTACTTGCGTTTACCACTGCGAGTTCAGAGGCGGCCTATCCAATGACTTTAGAAAGAGTGGAGCGCTTTGGCTGTAAAAACAAAATTGCTTCCTTCGTTTTGCCGGTGGGGTATTCATTTAACTTAGATGGCTCAATGATGTATTGCACATTTGCTGCGATCTTTATTGCGCAGGTCTACGGCATTGAGATGGAGCTCAGCCAGCAGCTATTGATGTTACTGGTGTTAATGATTACTTCAAAGGGGATAGCAGGTGTGCCGCGAGCCTCCTTGGTGGTCATTGCCGCAACCCTGTCCCAATTTAATTTGCCTGAAGCAGGTGTCCTATTGATCCTTGGGGTAGATCACTTCTTGGATATGGCGCGTTCAGCAACCAATGTATTGGGGAATGGCCTGGCAACGGCCGTTATCTCCAAGTGGGAGGGTGAACTCGAGGGCTAGCATTCCTTAAATGTTTCCCCTTTTGTTAATACCCAGGTGTAATATCGTCTTATTGGCCTGATCTAGATAGAGGGGTTGGTAATGAAACCGTTTTATATCGACTATCCCCAAGAAAAGATTGAAGAACATCAGCATGCCTATCGGTGCCTTCATTGCAAAATTCCAACTACCATCATTTTTGGCTTACTAGAGAATCACGCTGAACATTGCGACTACCGAATTCATCAAAGTAAATGGACTCAGCTGGCAGTTAAGCTCAGGCCTCACAAGACGAATTTTGACGAACCCCATGTTGACGAGGTAGATTGATGAAAACATATCCAATTGCTCTGGAATTAACAATTTGGGAAGATCTGGGGCTTAATCAATACGAGGTAACGATTGACGAGGTCTCCAAGATTTCTATTAAGCGTACGGATGATGTACTGCGAACCCGAGAGTTGACCGGTAATGAAGTGAGCACATTAATTGCTACCATCGAGTCCTTACGCGTTCCTGTAAGTGACGAGCTAAAGGGAGGTGAGAGCAATAAGGTATCGACTAGTTATGAGCTCATCGTCGAGTCTGCCCATTTCTCCTTGGAGTTCAACTGGGAGGATATTGATACCAGCGGTGTTAATTCAAAAGCTTTTGAATCTGTTTCTGCAATGACGGCGGTAGTAGTAAGCCTGGATTTATCTCGCTGAAATCCGATCTCAAGCCTCCATCACAATAAATTCACCTAGCGAGATTCTTTCTCTAAATTGCGAGAAGGAAAAAAGGGCTTTTATTTTCCGCGTATTAATCACCTCAATCTTCCCATCGGGGGTGAGGTTGGCAAGGTAATCTCCCTCAGGAAACAGTGCCTCAGGAATGCTTTCGGTCTCGAGTATTTGGGCCGGTAATACCAGGCTTTTTGTAATTTTTATACGCATAACGTATCTTAGGTTTTAATAATTAGAACGATATTTAGGTTTGCACAAGTTCAAAAACTCATGCACCAAAGAGGGGTTTTTATTGAAATCTCTTCGACAGCCTTTTAAGAAAAGGTTCTTGAGTCGCTAATAAGTCTATTAGACTCTTTAATGCACTTAAATAGGGCAAGGTAAATACTTAACTAGAGACTTTCAAGCGCGTGCTCTTGCGGGTTTTTTCATAAAAAGAATTGGGCTTGCCTTTTACCCATTGAATAAATTTCTTCATCTCCGGATGTTCTCTTAGGATCTGGGCATGATGATATTGCTGGGCTAACTCAGATTCGGTAAACAAGGCATGTATTTGCTTATGGCAAATACGGTGAAGGTATTCAGTGGTTTTTCCACCCTTAGATTTGGGGATGAGATGGTGTGCATCTTTCTGTGAATCTGGGATGGGCCGATCACAGATAGGGCAAATGATTACCGCCGGCTTTTGTATTGCTGGGACCTCTTGAGAAATCAGTTTTTGACGAATTTTTCCAATCATAGTCTCAAGCTAGTTTATTGAATAAGTCTTAAACTTGCAGGGTGCCAAAACTAGCCCCCAAGACTCTCGCAGAACCCGATTTATCTCGCCTCATTGAAATGGCTTGGGAGGATCGCACGCCATTTGATGCGATTGAGAAGACCTTTGGTCTAGGTGAGCCTCAGGTGATTGCCATTATGCGCAAAGAGCTAAAACGCAGCTCCTTTGAACTTTGGCGCAAGCGGGTAACTGGACGAGCAACAAAACATAGCGCTTTACGTAGTGAAGATGTGACTCGAGCCTATTGCCCCACTCAATACAAAAATAAATGAAGCAGCAAATCAAGCAGAAAATCAAGCAGCAAACCACGGAGTCTGAGCGCTTAGTTCTGATTTTAGGGGATCAACTTGATTTGCAGAGCGCCGCATTACGAAGCTTTGATCCTCAAGCCGATGAAATCATCATGATTGAATCGGCTAATGAGGCTCAGTATGTTTGGTCGCATAAAGCCAAAATTGCTTTATTTCTTTCGGCAATGCGCCACTTTGCAGTAGAGCTTAAAAAGCTGGAATATCCACTGACCTACGTTCAAGGTTCGCATCTGCCTATTGTCGAGGTTCTCAAAGAGCATATTCTGCAAAAGAAGGTAAAGCATTTAGTTTGTATTGAGCCTGGTGAATGGCGTCTCAAGCAGGCGATTGAGGCATTAGCAAAAGAGCTCAATATTGAGCTAGAGATGCTTGAGGATGAGCATTTCTATTGCTCGCGCCAAGAGTTTGTGGAGTGGACTGCAGGCAAAAAAGAACTCAGGCTGGAGTACTTTTACCGCCTAATGCGTAAGAAGCACCATGTGTTGATAGATGCTGATGGTAACCCCGAGGGTGGTCAGTGGAACTTCGATCAAGATAATCGCAAGCCCTATCCGAAAAAGGGGCCTGGCATCATCGATGCTCCTGCGGCGTTTGAAGTGGATGCGATTACCAAAGAAGTATTGGCATTCGTTACAAAGACTTACCCAGATCATCCTGGATCTCTGGAGTCATTTAACTGGCCCGTTACCAGAAGCCAGGCTCTCCAAGCTCTGGAGTATTTTGTCGAATACCGCCTCAGAAATTTTGGTGTGTATCAAGATGCTATGTGGACGGATACCCCCTTTGGATGGCACTCTATTTTGTCGAGCGCATTAAACCTAAAGCTAGTAAATCCTCGTGAGGTGATTGATGCGGTCATCATTGCTTGGAAAAAGTATGCCTTGGATCTATCAACAATCGAGGGTTTCATTCGACAAATATTAGGCTGGCGAGAATTTGTCCGGGGCATGTATTACCTTGACATGCCAAAAATGGCACAAGATAACTACTATCAACATCAGCGCCCATTACCCAAATGGTATTGGACTGGGCAGACCCAGATGGCTTGTATGCAAGATGCTATTGGTCAAACACTGCAATATGGTTATGCGCACCATATTCAGCGTTTAATGGTGACCGGAAACTTTGCACTTCTAGCTGAAATTCTGCCTCAAGAAGTGTGTGACTGGTATCTAGCAATTTACGTAGATGCGATTGAGTGGGTGGAGTTACCTAATACGGCTGGGATGGCCTTATTTGCGAATGGCGGACGGTTTACCAGTAAGCCTTATATCGCCAGTGGCGCATACATCAGACGCATGAGCAATTATTGTGGCTCATGTAAATACAAGCCTGAGATACGCTATGGGGAAGAGGCATGCCCCGTCACAACTTTGTATTGGAACTTTTTGATCAAGCATCGTGCTCAATTTGAAGCGAGCCCACGTACTAAGTTAATGACGGCCAACCTCAAAAGAATTAGTGATGAAGATCAAAAAGAAATTGTGCTGCATGCCCAAAAGATTCTGAATCAGCTCGACGCGCTATAAAAACACTCATGAAGACAACGTTTAAGGGAAACAAAAGCGCTCTCCCAAGTAAGATTTGTGTTGCCTGCAAAAAAGAAATGACCTGGAGAAAATCCTGGGCCAAAAATTGGGAATCGGTCAAATACTGCTCTGATGCTTGTAGGAAGAAAAAACTCCCTTAAGACCTGCCTATTAATGCTTACAAAAGTATTTAATTTGATAGCGTCAACCCACCTTAAAGCTGATCCGTTATGTAAGAAAAGGCTTAATGCCTTTATGAATGGGGGTCTATATGAAAAAAATACTAATATGCCTGCTTACAGGTGTCATGCTTGCAGGGGTGGCCAGCTCAGCCAGTGCTCATGGTGGTAGGGGTTGGTATGGTGGATATGGCGGTTGGCGTGGCGGCTGGGCGCCTTTTGCGGTTGGTGCTGTGGCTGGAGTGGCTGTTGCCAATGCGTACTACAGACCTCCGCGCGTTTATTACACCCCGCAATATGTTTATCCACCGCAACCACAAGCTGCTGCCTATTGCCCTGAAAATGGACTGTACTATCCACAGACACAGGCCTGTCCAAGTGGCTGGCAACGAGTGGCATATTAAATGCTAGGAGTAAATTGCTTGCATGACACCCACTTTGTATTCTTATCGAAGATGTCCCTATGCCATGCGAGCCCGCATGGCATTGAAGTATGCGGGTATTCAGGTTGAACACCGAGAGATTGAGTTACGCAATAAACCGCAATCGATGTTGCAACTCTCTCCCAAGGGAACGGTCCCTGTTTTACGGATGGATAATCTCGTAATAGATCAAAGCCTGGATATCTTGCACTGGGCATTGCAACAGTCTGACCCGCATGGGTGGAAAGAGGTTGATGAGTCTATTGCCAATTCTTGGATTGAAAAAAATGATGGCCCATTTAAGACTCTATTGGATCAATACAAATACCCTAATCGATTCCCAGAGCTAGATCCAGAAGCAGTTCTCGATGAAGTATTGCAAGTCATGTTGATTCCTATGGAGCAGGTGCTGCAAAACTTCCAATACCTAATGGGGGGTAGATTAACTTGGGTGGATGTGGCCATCTTCCCATTTATTAGGCAGTTTTCAATGGTTGACTCCAAGAGGTTTGAGCAACTCCCTATACCCGCAGTCAAAAAATGGCTCAATCAGCAGCTTGAATCTGATTTATTCGATTCAGTGATGCAAAAACATCCCACCTGGAAAGATTGAGTAACACCCACCTTAAAAAGAGCTGTGTTTTAGGCTAAGAAAATGGACTTTTATTAGATCAATTGCTGATTGATTTAAAGTACCCACTTAGGGCACAAAAGCATATTTCAGGGGATTTGATGGAGCCATTATCAAAGTTAAAAGTCGTGGAGATGGGGCAGCTCATCGCCGGGCCATTTGCTGCTAAGACCTTGGCTGATTTTGGTGCGGATGTTATCAAGATCGAACCACCCAAAGAGGGCGATGCATTGCGCAAGTGGCGCCTTCTTAAAGATGGCACTTCAGTCTGGTGGCAAGTGCAGTCACGCAATAAGAAATCACTTTCCCTGGATTTAAGAAAATCAGAAGCTCAAGATATTGTCAGGACACTGGTAAAAGAGGCGGATGTATTAATCGAAAACTTTCGTCCTGGAACATTGGAGGGCTGGGGTCTTGATCCAGAAAAATTACTTCAACTCAATCCCAAGTTAATTGTTCTTCGTATCAGCGGTTATGGTCAGACTGGTCCATACAGAGATAAACCAGGATTTGGTGTGGTTGCGGAAGCTATGGGCGGTTTGCGACATCTCACTGCTGAACCTGGCAGAGTACCGGTGCGCGTTGGTATCAGCATCGGTGACACTTTAGCGTCTTTGCATGGTGTGATTGGTATCTTGCTAGCTCTGCAAGAACGCCATAACAGTGGCAAGGGTCAGATGATTGATATTGCATTGTATGAGGCAGTCTTTAATTGCATGGAAAGCCTGTTGCCTGAATACAGCGCATTTGGTGAGGTGCGCCAAGCGGCTGGTAGCGCTTTGCCTGGTATTGCCCCAACCAATGCCTACCAGTGCGCTGATGGCGGCTATGTATTGGTTGCTGGCAATGGTGATAGCATCTTCAAGCGCCTGATGACAGTGATTGGGCGCGAAGATTTAGGCAATGACCCCCAGCTAGAAACCAATGATGGTCGCGTCAAACGAGTGGCTGAGCTTGATCAAGCTATCGGTGAGTGGGCTAAAACAGTGAGTACTACCAAAGCTTTAGAAGCACTGGATTCTGTATCTGTACCAGCTGGAAAAATTTATACCGTTGCTGATATCGCAAGCGATCCACACTACAAAGCCCGTGAAAATATTCAAACGATCCAGATGCAAGATGGCACGAAGTTGGATGTGCCGGGTGTGATTCCGAAGTTATCGCGTACACCGGGATCCATTAAGACTCTTGCCCCAGATATTGGGCAGAACACCGATGAAATACTCAAAAGCATTGGTTTGAGTGATGATCAGGTCGCCTCTTTAAAAGAGCGCGGCATTGCATTTACTAAATAAAGATAAAACCATGACCAGAATTTATTTCAATGACGTCGTAATGCGGGATGGTTTTCAGATTGAGCCCAACTTTGTACCAACGGACGATAAGGTAAAGCTGGTTGATGCGCTCGGTGAGTGTGGCTTTGCCAAAATTGAGGTGACCTCATTTACTTCGCCTAAGGCTATTCCGATGCTACGAGATGCTGAGGAAGTGATGGGGCGCATTAAGCGCGTACCTGGAGTGGAGTACACCGTCTTAGTCCCCAATTTAAGAGGTGCCGAGCGCGCTTTGGAATCTAAGGCCGATGAATTTAATCTCGTGATGTCCACTTCAGAGACTCATAACTTAGCCAACCTACGAATGGGTCGAGAAAAGAGCTTTGCTGGATTGGCTGAAGTAATTAAGTATGTTGATGGCAGAACGCCTATTAATGTTTCCTTCTCCACCAGTTTTGGCTGCCCCATGGAAGGGGAGGTTTCTCAAGTGGTGGTTGAAGGATTTACAAAACGTTTTGCAGACCTCGGTGTAAGAGGTGTAACAATCTGCGACACCACGGGCATGGCAAATCCTGATCAAGTAAAGAGAATGTGTGACTCATTGCAGAAGCAATTCCCAAATCTACAGCTGACATTGCACTTCCACAACACCAGGGGCATGGGCTTAGCCAATCTTTTGGCTGCTGTTCAGTCTGGCATTGTTCGCTTTGATGGTTCGCTAGGTGGCCTGGGGGGATGCCCATACGCGCCTGGAGCTAGCGGCAATATATCTAGTGAGGATGCGATCCATATGCTTGATGCGATGGGTTATGACACCGGTATGAATATTCCTAAGCTAATACAACTAGCAAGAGAACTACCAAAGATTGTAGGGCACGAGGTTCCCGGGCAAGTGGCAAAGGCCGGCACTACCAACGTAATGCATCCTGAGCCTAGTTATGTAGATGAATTACGCCGCGCTCAATAAATAAGAAATAATAT
Organism: Polynucleobacter sp. Fuers-14; assembly: GCF_018882045.1. Taxonomy (NCBI): domain Bacteria; kingdom Pseudomonadati; phylum Pseudomonadota; class Betaproteobacteria; order Burkholderiales; family Burkholderiaceae; genus Polynucleobacter; species Polynucleobacter sp. Fuers-14. The sequence goes on from NZ_JACVPG010000013.1 coordinate 78,906, forward strand.
GGTTGGCCTATCATTTGCTTGAATGAGGTGGGTTAAGCTAAAGCGGTTAAGTTCATATCAACATGAACTGACCCCCAGTAGTTGGACAGTTTAGTTAGGTTAGCACGAGGGATTGAGTTCGGTAATTTACCGGGCTTAATCCCTTTAGTTTTTGTTTGATCCGATCATGGTTGTAGTAGTGGATATATTCCTCTAGCCCTGCCTTAAATTATTCAATAGTCTCAAACTTCTTTTGATAGAAGAACTCGGGTGGCTTTTGTATCTCTAGTAGACTGAGTGTAACTATTCGCATCAAATTTTCACCTCGAAACAGTCGCCAAAAGATAAAACCATGAATCGCTTAACCACTCTATTTTTTATGGCTGCAGTAGTCGCCCCATTGCAAGCCTATGCCGATCCTCATTTTTACCAGTGCCAAGTGATGAGCGATGCCTACATTAAGGCGGATGGTTCTCTAGATGTATTGCGAGATAGCCCAAGGGTCGGGGAGAAGTTTACTGTGATAAAGGGTACCGGTGAGGTGATTGGGGACGTAATGGATGCTCTCAATAATCCTAAAGTAATTCCGTCAATTGGCGGGAAATATTCCTACAAAGTTATTTGGGAGCAGAAGGCTGAGGGTAGTGGCGGAGCCTTTGTTGATTATTTGAATATCGATGAGTTTGTAAAAGGAAAAAAGAAGCCATTTGGTTTCTTTTCAGGAAGCCTGCTTTTGACCGGGCTTTGTGAATAATGAATAGCATTCAATCAGAAGATTTACCTGATTCGCCATTCGACACTCTTAAAGTGTTGTTGGTGGCTAACTTTGCAGGGGCTTTGGTGGGCATAGTGGGCGGCATATTTAGAGCTGCACTAAATTTCATCACTATTCACTTTCTTTCATTTATTGCCTATTTGCACACCATCGATACAGGATGGTTCATTTCTGGATTTATCGTAGTGGGGTTGATCACTAGCTCCTGTGTAGGAATAGCTCGCATGTTGGTTCAGTTAGAGCCTTCGACAATCGGTAGTGGTATCCAGCATGTAGAGGCGGTCATGCACGGGGCAGCTAAACCTAGTAGGTTTAGGGCTTTACCAATTAAATTTTTTGGCGGCTTGTTATCTATTGGATCTGGAATGGCTTTGGGCAGGGAGGGGCCAACGGTTCAAATGGCTGCCATTATTGGCTCCGAATGTGGAAAATTATTCCGCCATAAAGTGGTTGAGCAATCACTTTTATATACCGCTGTAGCTGGCGCAGGATTGTCAGTGGCTTTTAATGCGCCGCTATCGGGAATTGCATTCTCATTTGAGGAGATATCTAAAAAAATCTCCATTAAAAGACTCATGGTGTCTATTGCTGCAGTAGCTTCAGGTGTCATTGTGTTTCGAGCTTACTTCGGAAATTCAATTGAATTTGTAGTTGGTGACCTGTTGCCAGATTCTGGCTTTAGTCTATATTGCTATGGTGTATTTGCAGTGCTATTGAGTTTCATAGCCACTCTATATAGTCGAACGATTATTGGCGCCTTAAATATTGCTGATTCATTTTCTGGCATTTCTCCGGTGAACAAAGCGCTGATCATTGGTTTTGGAGTGGGGTCACTGGCTTATTTTTATCCAAATCTTGTGGGTGGAGGAGATTTACAAGTTCAATCCATCTTGAGTAAAGACTATTTCTTGCTGCCTCTCATGCTCTTGATGCTTAGCCGTTTCTTTCTGGGGCCTATTAGTTATTCCACAGGAGTGCCAGGCGGAATATTTTCACCAATCCTGTTGATGGGCTCTGGTATTGGCGTGTTATTTGTACTTGCAATGAACCCAATATTGAGCCATCTTGCACTCGGTCAACTTGATCCCATTGCCTTTGCATTAGTGGGAATGGCGGCATTTTTTACAGTAGTCGTTAGAGCGCCCCTTACCGGAATTTTGCTCGCAATAGAGATGAGCGGCAAAGTTAGCTTAATTATTCCCCTGCTGATTACTAGTGTGATTTGCTCCATCATCCCTGTCTTGCTAAAACAAGAACCTATTTATGATGCATTAATGGATAGAACCAAATAAAACCTCAGCTGTAATCCCTTTAATGTCTATTGAGGGGTTTTATTGAGTAACTGAGCCAGTCGCTCATCCGCAAATTTAAGTCTAGCCTCCAGAATTGGGGTGTAGTGATTGATGCACCGCTGATCCACTAGGCGCCCTGGATAAAAGCTATTTTGATGGGCAATATTGCAGGACTCAGTAGCCGCATTGAGTGGTTCTATATTGAAGTAATCCCCGGGTTGGGTCTTATTGGATGAATATGCGATTGAGCGACTGCCTGATACCTGTTGCAATAATTTGGTATTAGCAATTCAATTGCGTTGCAAGGTCCATAAGATCTTTGGCGTGGTAAGTGGTAAATTCTTCACGATGCAAATCTTGCCTTGAGAAGTTAGGGCCAAACTCTATTGGTCTTTCAATGAAAGCTGTTTGAAGTCCACAGGCATTTGCTGACAGAAGATCATCTTTGTGAGCCGCCACAAGCATCACCTGTTCGGGGAGGACATTGAAAATCTCCGCGACACCTAAATAAGTTTCTGGATCAGGCTTGTAGTGACGAAATACTTCTGCTGAAAGAATTAAGTCCCAAGGAAGTCCTGCATTCTTGGCCATATCTGCAAGCAGGCCAAGATTTCCATTAGATAAGGTAACGATAGTAAATTTACTTTTTAATTTTGTCAGTCCTTCGACTGTATCTAGCCAGGGATTGAGGCGATGCCAAACTAGATTTAATTCATGTATTTGTGATTCGGACAACGAGGTAATGTTGAATGTCTTCAATATGTCATCAAGAATCATACGATGTAAATCATCAATCTTTGTCCATGGCAGAGTTCCAGAGCGAACCTTAGCCATTGCTGGTTTATAACCATTACGCCATGCTGTAGCGAATTCATTGGGATCAACTGGCAGGCTGAGTCTTTTGGCTTCAGCCGCGATTGATCCATGCCAGTCAACTACTGTTCCAAAGACATCAAAGGCTAGTATTTTTGGGTCCATACTCATTTTTAAAGTTCTTTTTGGGTTGATATTTAGCGGAAAGGAACGCCTGTTATTGGATATTAGCGGAACTCCAAAGAAAAAGCCCCCGAACTTTCATTTGGAGCTTGATATTGCTGGTGGGTCAGGCGATTTGAGCTTGCGACCAACGGATTGCCAAAGCACTTTTACCTTTATCTATGGCTGTTATGAAGGTGATTTGTTAGTAAGTAACCCTTTTATGACCAAAGTAGAGTAAAATACATTTAGCGACTTTCAAGCTAATAGTGTTGTTGTACTATTAATTAATACCGCAGTTCTGCGATAGTTCTTCTTAGCATCTCCCTCGCCATTCTTGACTTTCGCCTCATTTGGGGCATAACCCCTTTTATATTTTTTTAAGGAATAGTCAGATATGGCAAACGGAATTGTGAAATGGTTTAACGACGCTAAAGGCTTCGGCTTTATTACCCCTGAACTCGGTGGCGAAGATTTATTTGCCCATTTTTCAGCAATTAATAGCAGCGGATTTAAGTCTTTAGCTGAAGGTCAAAAAGTGACTTTTGATATTACTACTGGCCCTAAAGGCAAGTTAGCATCCAATATTCAACCTGTTTAAATCAGAAGCAAATGCCAGGCGGAAATTATTTGCCTGGCCTAAAGCCCAGCATGACTGGGCTTTTTATTTTTATAAAGGATGTTAAATGGCAAAAGAAGAGTTGCTTGAAATGGAAGGCCTGGTTGATGAAATTCTGCCAGATTCTCGTTATCGGATTACTTTAGATAATGGCCATAAGCTTATTGCCTATACAGCAGGGAAAATGAAAAAAAATCACATCCGTATATTGGCAGGAGATAAGGTTTCTTTGGAGATCTCCGCTTATGACTTGAGCAAAGGCCGTATTACATTTAGACATCTTGAGAAGAAGCAATCTTTTGCTGGTGCGCCTAAGAGACGATATTGATAGCTTTGAGGTTTAAAACTGCAAGTTAAATTAATATTTGCCAAGAATCGCAGGCCCTGTTTGATGTGGCCCCAGGCAAGCAAGAGATACTAAAACTACCTTCGGGTGGTTTTTTATTTGGTCGTTTGCCATCCTAGGCAACAACGGTCCAACGGATCGCTTATTGCCACCACAAATTACCGACACATTCCAAGCAATCAACAGAAGAGGGGCCACATTTCTGTAATCCCTTTTTATAACTAGTAGGTCGGGCGAGATTAGAGCTCGCGACTAATCAATCACTGACGACTAATCAGCTGGTTTCATAGTGAACTCGCCGTTATCGCTGCTGTTAGCGGTTTTATTGAGCTCGTAGTATGTAGTGACCTGTCTGGTTTTATCGGGCCAATTTCATCTAGAAACTCTGGCTCTCGTTATTAATTCCTTTTGCCATCCAGCGACAAACTCTGTTGGGGTTTGATAATCCAAACTTGAGTGTGGTCTGATTAAATTGTAGTGCTTACGCCATGTTTCAATAATCACTTTGGCATGCGCTCTACTATGAAACCAGTTCATGGCTAAGCACTCATCTCTAAATTTGCCATTAAAACTCTCATTAGTGCCGTTTTGCCAAGGTTTACCTGGCTCGATATGTAAGTTGTGAATCGCTACCACTTCTATAGACACTTTCTAGCCTAATATTTAGTCTATTAGGAGGTGTGTAATGAGTACAAGAAGACGGTTTACTGAAGAGTTCAAGTTAGAGGCAGTCAAGCAAGTCGTTGAGCGAG